>NZ_CP094971.1:2475000-2480000 GCF_022869825.1 Clostridium sp. BJN0001
ATAATCAAGTTCTTTAAGGACTCTTTCATCATCTGCATATTGTATTCTTGCAGTTATTCTATGAAATTTATCAAGTCTCTTCTTTCTTATTTCTATAAGATGTAGTGGATCTATTTTAAGTCCAAACACTTTTCTTCTGTCTACTTCATATAATTCATCCGGTACACCAACTTCCGGCATTAAAGGAATATTTATAGCTTTGATCCCTTTGTTAGCAAGATACATGCATAGCGGAGTCTTTGATGTTCTTGAAAGTCCTATTAAAACAACATCCGCATTTTTTAGTCCTCTATAATCTTTGCTATCATCATATTGCATAGCAAATTCCATAGCTTCAATTCTCTTAAAATACACTTGATCGATTTTTCTCATAGCTCCAGGATTATACTGTGGTTTAGCATTAAGAATTGTTGCTGATATATTTATAAGTGGTCCTAATACATTAATAACAGAAATATTTCTTTCCATACCTCGCTCAGTGAGATATTCTCTTACATCAACTGTTATTATTGTTGATATTATTATTACTTCTTCACATTCTTCAGCTACTTTCATAACATCCGAAACATCTTCAAGATCTTTTACATATGGTATTCTTTTTACTTCTATTTTCTCAGCAAATTGACTTGCAGCTGCTCTAGCTACTTGATTTGCTGTCTCTCCTATTGAATCTGATACTGCTAAAAATGTAAGCATAAAATAACACTTCCTTTGCTTTTTATAAAAATATTTATTTTTTCCTTTCAATGTAATAATAGTGAATTTTGTTTTTACTTATGTTAAACTTTAAAGTAATGTAAACTTTTTAGGAGGTTCATTATGAAAAATAAATTTATTAATATATGTATTTTACCATTTATCTGGTCTATATATACAATATTTGAACTTTTTTCTGGGAGAATTAGTAACATACATACATTAGTTTTCAACATTTTTTTAGTTTTTTTATTCTTTCTTGTGAATATCTTTATTTATACTGTTGATAAAAAATATCCAATTGGAATTACTAAATCAAATAACATTATACTTTTAATAATAATTCTATTAGGATTAGATCAAGGTATTAAGCTTATAATTAAATTATTCTATTTTAATTCTTTTTTTCCTCTAATAGATAAGGCATTATATTTTAGTCCAATTATTAATACAAATGGTTCTTGGCTTAATGCACGATTTGGTACTTCATTAAGTTTTACTTTTCTAATAATAATCAATCTTATTGCTATTTTTCTTTTTACAGAAATATATAGATATTATCATCATAATGGGAATAAAAGTTTTTCAAGTGATATGGCTTATATTTTTATATTATCTGGAGCTATATGTTCCTTAATTGATAAGTTTTTTTATGGTGGAAGTTTAGATTTTATTGGAGTAAATAATTTATTTGTTGCTGATATAAAAGACATATATATAAATATAGGAATTGTTTTCTTCATTATGACATTACTAAATGAGAATTATCTTTCAGACGATACTGATTCTACAATCAAAGATGACTTGAATAGTTTAATTAAATTTATAAAATTTATAAGAAACGATATTTTTAAAAAATAAGTACTTAAAAAGAGCTATATAAAAATAAATTTCATACTAACTAATAAAAAGGCAGATTCAATTTATGAATCTGCCTTTTTTGAACATAATATTAAAATGTATTAAAACAATAAATACAAAAATAGTTTCTACATCAAAATGTAGAAACTATTATATAATAAAACTAAGCAATCTCTATTAAATTGGTGGCTTACCCGGGAATCGAACCCGGGACACCATGATTAAAAGTCATGTGCTCTACCGACTGAGCTAGTAAACCATAAATGGTGCGTCATCGGGGATTCGAACCCCGGACACCCTGATTAAGAGTCAGGTGCTCTACCAACTGAGCTAATAACGCATTCTAACCTGGCGACGTCTTACTCTTCCACACAGTCACCCATGCAGTACCATCAGCGCTATAGACCTTAACTGTCCTGTTCGGTATGGGAAGGAGTGTTACCTCTACGCCATCATCACCAGATATTTTTGAAAGATTTGTTCTTTCAAAATTGCATATAAATCATGTATTACAACTTTTTTTAATTTGGTCAAGCCCTCGACCTATTAGTATCAGTCAGCTAAATATATTACTATACTTACACCCCTGACCTATCAACCTTGTCGTCTTCAAGGGGTCTTACTAGCTTACGCTATGGGAAATCTTATCTTGAGGTGGGCTTCACACTTAGATGCTTTCAGTGTTTATCCCGTCCCGACTTAGCTACCCAGCTATGCTTCTGGCGAAACAACTGGTACACCATAGGTCAGTCCATCCCGGTCCTCTCGTACTAAGGACAGCTCCTCTCAAATTTCCTACGCCCGCGACGGATAGGGACCGAACTGTCTCACGACGTTCTGAACCCAGCTCGCGTGCCGCTTTAATGGGCGAACAGCCCAACCCTTGGGACCTACTTCAGCCCCAGGATGCGACGAGCCGACATCGAGGTGCCAAACCTCCCCGTCGATGTGAACTCTTGGGGGAGATCAGCCTGTTATCCCCGAGGTAGCTTTTATCCGTTGAGCGATGGCCCTCCCACGAGGTACCACCGGATCACTAAGCCCGACTTTCGTCCCTGCTCCACCTGTATGTGTCGCAGTCAGGCTCCCTTCTGCCTTTGCACTCTTCGAACGATTTCCGACCGTTCTGAGGGAACCTTTGGGCGCCTCCGTTACATTTTAGGAGGCGACCGCCCCAGTCAAACTGCCCACCTAACAATGTCCTGTCACCAGTTTCATGGCATCCAGTTAGAACTTCAGTACTGTCGGGGTGGTATCCCAACAACGACTCATTCAGATCTGGCGACCTGAATTCCCAGTCTCCCACCTATCCTGTACAGACAATACCGAAATTCAATGCTAAGCTACAGTAAAGCTCTACGGGGTCTTTCCGTCCAATCGCGGGTAACGAGCATCTTCACTCGTACTACAACTTCGCCGGATTTGCAGTTGAGACAGTGCACAAGTCATTACGCCATTCGTGCGGGTCAGAACTTACCTGACAAGGAATTTCGCTACCTTAGGACCGTTATAGTTACGGCCGCCGTTTACTGGGGCTTAAGTTCATACCTTCGCTTACGCTAAGTATTCCCCTTAACCTTCCAGCACCGGGCAGGCGTCAGCCCCTATACATCAGCTTACGCTTTAGCAGAGACCTGTGTTTTTGTTAAACAGTTGCTTGTGCCTATTCTCTGCGACCTGCTCTCGCAGGCACCCCTTATTCCGAAGTTACGGGGTCAATTTGCCTAGTTCCTTAACTGCAATTCTTCCGTCGGCCTTAGGATTCTCTCCTCATCTACCTGTGTCGGTTTGCGGTACGGGCACTACTTCTCTCTCTAGATGCTTTTCTTGGAAGCATGGAATCAGATACTTCGGTTCACAAGGAACCTTCCCCATCACACCTCAGAATTATAGGAACGGATTTTCCTGTTCCTACTCCCTAAATGCTTAGACTAGCGTCCAATAGCTAGCACATCTTATCCTTCTCCGTCACACCCTCGATAATAACGATGGTAGTGGTATTGGAATATCAACCAATTGTCCATCACCTACGCCTTTCGGCCTCGGCTTAGGTCCCGACTAACCCTCAGAGGACAAACCTTCCTGAGGAAACCTTAGATATTCGGCCTGTAGGATTCTCGCCTACATCTCGCTACTAATGCCAACATTCTCACTCGTAATCAGTCCACCGCTCCTTACGGTACGACTTCAACCCAATTACGACGCTCCTCTACCGCTCATACTAAAGTATGAACCCGTAGCTTCGGTGGTAAGTTTGAGCCCCGGACATTTTCGGCGCAGGATCTCTTGACTAGTGAGCTATTACGCACTCTTTTAATGAGTGGCTGCTTCTAAGCCAACATCCTAGTTGTCTTAGAAATCCCACATCCTTTTCCACTTAACTTACACTTTGGGACCTTAGCTGACGATCTGGGCTGTTTCCCTTTTGACCATGGAACTTATCTTTCATAGTCTGACTGCCGGACTGATAGTATATGGCATTCGGAGTTTGATAAGGTTCGGTAAGCTCTATGCCCCCTAGCCTATTCAGTGCTCTACCTCCACTACTCACATTTTCCGACGCTAGCCCTAAAGCTATTTCGAGGAGAACCAGCTATATCCGAGTTCGATTGGAATTTCTCCGCTATCCACAGCTCATCCCATGCTTTTTCAACAGCAACGTGGTTCGGTCCTCCACAAGGTTTTACCCTCGCTTCAACCTGGCCATGGATAGGTCACCCGGTTTCGGGTCTACAGCATGCAACTAGTCGCCCTATTAAGACTTGGTTTCCCTTCGGCTCCGTACCTTAAGTACTTAACCTTGCTACATACCGTAACTCGTTGGCTCGTTCTACAAAAAGCACATCATCACACACATAAGGTGCTCTGATCGGTTGTAGGCACATGGTTTCAGATTCTATTTCACTCCCCTCCCGGGGTTCTTTTCACCTTTCCCTCACGGTACTTCTTCACTATCGGTCATCAGGTAGTATTTAGCCTTGGGAGGTGGTCCTCCCAGCTTCCCACAAGGTTTCACGTGTCTCGTGGTACTCTGGTGCAGAACTTGAAGAATATGATTTTTACTTACAGGACTTTTACCTTCTACGGTCTAACTTTCCAGCTAGTTCAGTTAATTATATGTCTTCGTTATGTTCTGTCCGCAACCCCGGAAATAAATTTCCGGTTTGGGCTCCTTCCATTTCGCTCGCCGCTACTTTGGAAATCGATTTTTCTTTCTCTTCCTCTAGGTACTTAGATGTTTCAGTTCCCTAGGTTTACCCTCATAAAGCTATTTATTCACTTTACAATACATGGGGTTTCCCATGTGAGTTTCCTCATTCGGAAATCTCCGGATCTCAGACTATGTGCGTCTACCCGAAGCTTATCGCAGCTTATCGCGTCCTTCATCGGCTCCTGATGCCAAGGCATTCACCATGCGCCCTTTGTAGCTTGACCTTTATTAG
>NZ_CP094971.1:2482500-2497500 GCF_022869825.1 Clostridium sp. BJN0001
TTTTAGCCTTATTTTCATTTCTTTCTTTCATAGCTTCAAGTCCGCCTTGCTTCTTTAGCCATTTAAATACTTTTCCACATATATAGATTCCATAAGCTGGTGGTGTATTAAATAATGATTTTGCATCTACATGAGTTTTGTATGTTAACATTGTTGGAGTATTAGGAAGTACGTCTTCAGTTATAAGATCTTCTCTTATAATGCATATAACAACACCTGCAGGTCCAACATTTTTCTGTACACCAAAATAAATCATTCCATATTTAGATACATCTACTGGCTGAGATAATATATCAGAAGACATATCTGCAACTAATAATTTTCCTTTTGTATTAGGTTCAGTTTTATATTCTGTTCCATAAATAGTATTGTTGTGGCAAATATAAACATAATCTGCATCTTCTGAAATTGGTAAGTCTGTACAATCTGGAATATAAGTAAATGTTTTATCTTCTGATGACGCTATTGCATTAGCTTTACCGAACTTTTTAGCTTCATTCCAAGCTTTTCTAGCCCACTGTCCAGTAATAATATAATCTGCCACTTTATTTTTCATTAAATTCATTGGAATCATTGCAAATTGCTGAGATGCCCCGCCCTGTAAAAATAATACCTTATAGTTATTAGGTATTTTTAATAAATCTCTTAAATCTTTTTCTGCTGTTTCTATTATTCCCTTAAAATCATTTGATCTATGACTCATTTCCATTACAGACATTCCTGTACCATTATAATCAAGCATTTCTGCTGCTGCTTCTTTTAAAACTTCCTCTGGTAGTACTGCTGGACCAGCTGAAAAATTATATACTCTTCCCACTTTAATAAATCCCCCTTAATAAATATTATCCATTGTTTTACACTTTGTATTTCTGTAAAATACAAATGTATTTTGTATAAATACAATATACTCTTATATGTTTAATAAGTCAAGAACTAATTAATATTTTTTATATAAAATTTAATCAATAAAAATAAGGAATATAGAATAGAGTTTTAATCTATTCTATATTCCTTATATCGATAATAAATACTATTTATATTTTTTTCTTTATTACAAGAGGATACATTACTGATCCTATAAGAGTTTCCCCTTTTCCTATTACGCTACCCTTATCTGCAATTACATTATCAAGTACAGCATCATCACCTATTTTTGTATTTTGCATTATAACAGAATCCTTGAGCTTAACATTCTTTCCAACATGCACTCTTCTTCCTATAATGCAGTTTTCTATACATCCTTCAATACGACATCCATTTGCAATTAAAGAATTCTTAACTTCACTATCTGACGAATAAAAAGTAGGTGCCTCATCCTTAGTTTTTGTGTATATTGGTCTTTCTTCATTAAAAATTTCTTTATATACTTTTCTATTAAGAAAGCTTAAATTTGTATCATAAAATGCTTTTATTGAATTTATACAGTCTACATAACCTTTAAATTCATATCCTCCAACTTTAAGATGATCAAGATTATTATGAATATACTCTTTTACTTTTCTATACATTCCACTGCCGATACATTCATTAATTATATTAAGAAATAAATCAGTCTTTAATATATACATTTCCATATTAATATTAGCATCTGATTTTTTTCCTATATTTTCCCCTACACTAACAACATTATTAAATTCATCAAAATTTAATACTCCACAGTCTCCAAATGCTTCATCTGCATTATTTACTTTTTTGTATACCATTGTTACATCTTTTCCTGTACTTTTATGATATTCCATTACTTCATTATAATCGATATTACATATCATATAGCTTGAAGCTAATAAAACATATTCTCGTCTGCTCCTCTTCAAGAATTCTATATTATCTGCAAAATTATGGACATCATCAAAAACAAGATCTTCTTTGTTAAAATTGAACACTCTTAATCCATCTTTTTTTCTTCCTAAATCCCAAGGTCTTCCATTTGTAAGGTGATCAAGAAGTGAACGCGATTTATTCTTTGTAAATATTCCTATACAATCTATACCTGAATTAGTCATATTAGATAGTATAAAATCTATAACCCTGTACCTTGCTATAATCGGCACGGATGCAAGAGATCTGTTTACTACCAATTCTCCCATTCTGTTTTCATTTTCATCTAAATTTATTATTCCAATACAATTCTTCATTTTATAACCTCCCCTCAATTTTAACCAACTTTGTTGCCTTCTCTTACAGTTCCCATTTTTACTTCTTCTTTAGATGCAACAATCGCTATCTCTGATTCAAGCGAAATTTTACAGTCTTTTCTTATTACAGCATTATTTCCTATTATAGCTTTTTCAATAACAACATTATCGCCTATCTTCGCATCTGTCATTACTACTGAGTCTCTTATAACTGAATTCTTTCCTACATGTACTCCTTGAAATAATACCGAATTTTCAACAGTACCATTTACTTCGCAGCCTTCAACAACAACCGAATTTGAAATTTTAGCATTTTCTCCTATATATTGAGCTGGTCTTACCTGATTTACTGAATAAATTTTCCATTCTTCATCATCAAGATTCAATTCATTATTAGTCTTTAATAAGTCCATATTTGCTTCCCAAAGACTGCTTATTGTTCCTACATCTTTCCAGTATCCTTTAAATGGATATGCCATCATCTTTTTGCCATCACCTAGCATACTTGGAATAATGTTCTTTCCAAAATCATTGCTTGACTTTTTGTCTGCTTCATCTTTTCTTAAATACTCTTTTAAAGTTTTCCAATTAAAGATGTAAATTCCCATAGATGCAAGATCATTTTTAGGACTTTTAGGTTTTTCTTCAAATTCATATATAGATAAATCATCTCTTGTATTCATAATACCAAAACGACTAGCTTCTTTCATTGGTACTTTAATTACTGCAATAGTTGCCTCTGCATTATTTTGTTTATGAAAATCAAGCATTTTAGTATAATCCATCTTATATATATGGTCTCCTGATAAGACAAGAACATATTCTGGATTATATCTATCTACAAATTCTATATTTTGATATATAGCATTTGCTGTTCCTTTATACCATTGTCCACCTTTCTCTTCCTGATATGGAGGAAGAATACTTACCCCTCCTATACGTCTGTCTAAATCCCAAGCTTCTCCTATTCCTATATGTGCATTAAGCTCTAGTGGTTTATATTGTGTAAGAACTCCTACTGTATATATTCCAGAATTTGAACAATTACTTAGTGGAAAATCAATTATTCTATATTTTCCTCCAAATGGCACAGCTGGTTTGGCAAGTTTTTTAGTTAGTACACCTAATCTTGATCCTTGTCCTCCTGCTAGAATCATTGCAACTATCTCATTTTTTCCCATAACTCAATCTCCTCTCTCATGCATCCTTTTCTACTTAAATATTTTTGTTGTATAAAACTTTAAAATCATAGCTTCCAATACTTACTGGTGTATATTTTGTATTAAATTTATATGTTTTTTCAGGATAAAATAAATCCTGATATTCACCTTTTAACTGCATAGTCTTGAATACCTTTTGCTGATTTGAAGTGTTTACTATTATAAGAACACTTTCATCCATAAATGTTCTTTTATAAGCAAGTATATTATCATATGAATCTAAAAAATCTATGTCCCCTTTTTTGAGTGATTCAGAATGATTTCTAAAAGCTATTATTTTCTTATAGAATTCGACATTGCCTTTATTTTTCCTTTTCCATGGAAAACTTTTTCTATTTTTATCACTAATTTCAGAAACCTCATCTGCATAGTATAAAACAGGTATACCTGGAAGTGTAAACTGCATCACTATAAGAAGGCTTAACATATTATAATTATTGTCAACTATATTTATAATTCTGTCTGTATCCTGCGTTGTTAAAACATTAAGGCATGAATAAAAACTTTCTTTAGGATAATTTTCTTTAATAGACATTATTCTATTTTTTACTGTTTCTGCATCAATGTATCCTTTTACAAAATTAATTAAAACATCTCTAAGAACATAATTTGTTACTGAATCAATCTCGCATCCAAGCAAATATTCTCTTCTCTTAGAATAACTTATAACTTTAGATGCATCTTCCCATACATCTCCAGCAAGTATAAAATCTTTTCTTTCGCCTTTTGCTTTTTCGTTAATAATTTTTATAAAATTATCATCAAGTTCATCTGTAAGAATAAGTTTAAATCCATTTATTCCAAAATTTAAACATCTTGAAAATACGCTATCTTTTGAATATAGAATATAATCAAGGTATTTTTCTGATTTTGTATTGATATTTGGTCTATTCTGATTTCCCCACCAACAGTCATATTGGAAAGGATAGTTATGAAACTTATACCAATCTATATATTTTGATTCTTTTGACTGGTATGCACCAATCTCATCATAATTATCTAATTTATTAAAATATATACTATCTGAACTTGTATAACTAAGTGCTATATCAAGTACAACTTTTATTCCGTTTTCAGATGCTTTAGTACATAATTCTTTAATATCCTCTTCATTTCCAAGCATTTCATCTATTTTATCATAGTCTGCCACATCATATTTGTCACAACTTGGGGATTTAAATATAGGACTTAAATTCAGTACGGTTATTCCTAGTTCTTTTAAATAACCTAATTTTTCTATTATCCCTTTTACATTTCCTCCGTAAAAATCCCATCTAAGCACATTTCCATTATTATCAGTTATAGACATTGGAGTATCATCCCAGTTACCATAAATAAAAGAATTTTTCTTTGGACTATTTACTCTTCCATCTTTATTTCCATTAAAAAATCTATCTATAAATAATTGATATACTACGCCAGATTTATACCACTCTGGTACATTAAATTCTTTATATACTGTAATCTGATATGCATCAGGATTAGATTCATACATTTCACCAATCCCTCCACACATATTCTTATTATTTCCATAATAAATTCTGTCATAGCGATCTATCAAAATAAAATAATACTTCATGATCCCAATTTTATCTTTTGTATCTATATCAACATAATATCTAAAAAATCCATTTTTTAATTTTCTTTTGTTCATCCCTATATTAGTTTTTCTGCCATCTGGATCAATAATTTCAATAGCAGCTAAGATATCCATATTAATATCAATCGATAATTTTACCTTTGTCCCCTCTATAGCTGCGCCAAAAGGCTTCCTGTATATAGTGTTATAGGAATCATGTATCGCTTCAATATTTTTCATCAACTTTTCCTCCTATAGGTTCTTATAAATCACCTCTGAGCCCCATATTCCTGCAGCATATTGCTCAATAGTTCTATCGGATGAGAATATGCCAGAATGCGCAATATTAACTCCACACATCTTCTGCCATTTATCTTGATTTTTAAAAAGTATATCAACTTTTTCTTGTGCTTTTATATAACTATCAAAATCTTTTAAAACAAAAAATTCATCATTATAAGTAATAAGATTATCATAGATACTTCTAAAACGCTGTTTATCATCATCATATTTTCCATTTATAAGATCATCAACTACTCTTTTTAATCTATTATCATTATTATAATAATAAGATGAGTTATATCCCCCATTTTTGTAATAATCCATTACCTCATTTGCATTTAATCCAAATATAATTATATTATCATCTTTAACTTCATCTCTTATTTCAATGTTTGCACCATCTAATGTAGCTATTGTTACTGCACCATTCATCATAAATTTCATATTAGATGTTCCAGATGCTTCTTTTGTTGTTGTAGATATCTGTTCACTCAAGTCAGTTCCTGGTATTATAACTTCAGCTAATGATACTCTATAATTTGGAATAAAAATGACCTTAAGTTTATCATTAATTCTCGGATCCGAATTAATCTTGTTTGCTACTGAATTTATAAGTTCTATTGTATTTTTTGCAAGATAATATCCTGGTGCTGCTTTTCCTGCAAAAATAAATGTTCTTGGTTCAATATCAAAGCTTGGATCATCTATAAGCCTATTATATAAATACATTATTCTAAGACAATTTAAAATCTGTCTTTTATATGCATGTATTCTTTTTACCTGAACATCAAATATAGAAGAAGTATCTACTGCAATTCCTGTATCTTTAAAAATAGCATCAGCTAACTTCTTTTTATTATACAATTTAATTTCAGCTAATCTTTTAAGTACGCTTTCATCATCTAAATGCTCTTCAAATTTTTTAAGATCAGTTGGATGAATAATAAAACTATCTGAAATAGTATCTTTTAAAAGTTCAGTAAGCTTTGGATTACACTTTAAAAGCCATCTTCTATGTGTTATCCCATTTGTTTTATTATTAAATTTATTAGGATAAAGATAATAAAAATCTTTCATTTCTCTCTTTTTTAATATCTCTGTATGAAGCTTTGCAACTCCATTTACACTATGACTTCCCACAATGGCTAAATGAGCCATTCTTATTTGACCATCTGCTATTATTGCCATTCTAGATATTTTATCCCATTGTCCAGGATACTTATCCCATAATTCTTTGCAAAATCTCTTATTAATTTCTTCAATTATCATATATATTCTTGGAAGAAGTGTTTTAAACATATCAATTGGCCATTTTTCAAGAGCCTCTGCAAGAATAGTATGATTAGTATAAGAGACCGTATTTACTGTTATTCTCCATGCTTCGTCCCATGATAATTTTTCTTCATCAAGAAGTATACGCATAAGTTCAGGTATTACAAGAGTTGGATGAGTATCATTAATATGAATTGCAGCTTTCTCATCTAAAATTTCCATTTTAAGTCCATTCTTCTTAAAATGTCTTATTATACTTTGAACCCCTGCTGATACAAAGAAATATTCCTGCTTAAGTCTAAGCATCTTTCCTTCATAAAATGAATCTTCAGGGTAAAGCACTTGCGATATTGACTCTACAGAATTTTTATACTCTATAGCCTGAAGAAAATCACCTCTGCTGAAAGATGAAAAATCAAATTCATTTGAAACAGCTTCCGCACTCCATAATCTTAATGTATTTACTACCCCATTTTCATATCCAACTACAGGTGTATCATAAGGCACTGCAAGAACTGGTTCATATCCTGCATGCTCAAAATTAAGATTACCATCAGAATTTTTTACTCTTATCTGTCCTCCAAATTTGACTATTTCAGCTTTTTCAGCTTTTCTTTTTTCCCAAACATTTCCTGCTTTAAGCCAATTATCAGAGACTTCAACCTGTTTTCCATCAATTATCTTCTGTTCAAAAAAACCATACTTATATCTTATTCCACACCCATTACCTGCAATATTTAAAGATGCCATCGAATCTAAAAAGCATGCTGCCAGTCTTCCAAGTCCTCCATTTCCAAGTCCTTGATCCTGTTCTAAACTTTCAAGTTCATTTAAATCTATATTAAGTTCCTTAAGTGCTTGTACGCAAACATCCCTTATCCCAAGATTTAAAAGAGCATTTCCTAGAAGCCTTCCAAGTAAAAATTCCATTGAAAAGTAATATACCTGTTTTTCCCCAGTCTCTTTATATTGCTTATTAGTCTTTGCCCAATCATCTGCTACAAAATCTTTTACAAGACTTGCAAGTGCTTCATATTTCTGTCCAGGCGTACCATCTTTTAATTCTACACCATGTAACTTAAGGAATTCATTTTCATAAGCTTTCTTTAACTCATCTTTGTCAATTTCCAGCATACTATTTCTCCCTTCAAAATATTAGTCATAATGGGTTAATTCTCTGTACATATTCAAATATTCCTGCGCAGACCTTCTCCAGCTGTTATCTGAATTCATTGAATTTCTAACTAAGTTTGTCCAACGATTCTTGTCCTGATATATCCATAATGCATATTTTATTGTGTTATAAAATTCTTCAGAATCATAATTTTTAAAACTAAATCCATTTCCTTCGCCTGTATATTCATTATATGGATTTATAGTATCTTTAAGTCCTCCTGTTTCTCTTACAATAGGAACACTTCCGTATCTTAATGCGATTAATTGTCCAAGACCACATGGTTCAAATCGTGATGGCATAATAAACATATCTGATGCTGCATAAATTCTATTTGCAAGAGCATTATCAAATCTAATATTAGCTGATACTCTTCCTCCAAATCTATATGAAAGCCATTTAAAATGATCTTCATATTGTGAATCACCAGTTCCAAGCACTACAAACTGTACATCATTCTCCTGCATTAACCTTTCAGTAATGTACATAACAAGATCCATTCCTTTTTGAGGTGTTAATCTACTTACTATTGCAAGCATAGGAACATTTTCATCTATATTAAGGCCTAATTCTCTTTGAAGTTCAACCTTATTTTTCTTCTTATTTTCTAAATCATCTGCATTAAACTTATAAGGAATAAATTTATCTGTTTCAGGATTATAATCATCATAATCTATACCATTTACAATTCCTCTTAATGCATAAGATCTATCTCTTAATACACCATCAAGTCTTTCACCATATTCAGGAGTCTGAATTTCTCCAGCATAACTTCTACTTACTGTAGTAACAATATCTGAATAATATATTGCACCTTTCATAAAGCTTACTCCATCATCAAATTTCAAACAGGTATTATCATATAATGCCATATCAAATCCAAAAAGTTCTGGGAGAATATTTGGATCATATATTCCTTGAAAAGCTATATTATGAATAGAAAATACAGTTTTAATATTCCAGTAGAAACTATCTTTTCTCTTATACTCAAATTTTAATAACACCGGTAACATTCCTGTCTGCCAATCATTACAATGAATTAAATCTGGTTGCCAATCTATATGTCTTATAGTTTCCAAAACAGCTCTATCAAAAAATGCAAATCTTTCAGCATCATCATAATAGCCATATAAATCATCTCTGTAAAAATAATATTCATTATCTAAAAGATAATACGTAACACCATTAAAAAATCCTTCCCATACTCCGCAGAATCTATCTCTCCATCCTACTTTCACAAGAAACCATTTATCAAATTTTATTTTATCTTTTAATTCCCAGTTTATATCTCTATATTTGGGTAAAATTACTCTTACATCTGTCCCACATTTTGCAAGTTCTTTTGGAAGTGCTCCGGCAACATCTCCAAGTCCTCCACTTTTTATAAACGGTCCTGCTTCTGAAGCTACAAATAATATTCTCATTTTTAATCCCCTCTTTTTATAGTTATTTTATTGTTTATCCTCTGTTTCTGAGGCAATAGTAGTATTATTATCTTTAATTTCTTTATTTTCATCTATAAAATTATTAACCTTAAGAACTAGTGCAGCCATTGGTGGAACTTTTACTTTTATTGAATATTGCTGATTATGAAATGGCGCTTTTTCTGCATATAACTTTGTTCCCATTACTTGTCCTGAGCCACCATATTTTTCATCATCTGTATTAAATACTTCTTCATATTCAGCATAATATGGAACACCTATCTGATAATCATAATAAACTTCTGATGTAAAGTTAACTATAAAGATAAGTGATTCACTATCTTTATCAGTTTTTCTTACAAATATCAATATGCTTTGTTCATTATTATTTGGTTCTATCCATGTAAAACCACTATAATCATAATCAAGAAGCCATAATGCTCTATTTTCTTTATAGAATTTATTAATATCTTTGAAAAATGCTAGAGTTTTTTTATTCATTTCATGATCATCTATAAGATTCCATTGAAGCTCTTCATGATCTCTCCATTCAACAAATTGAGCAAATTCAGATCCCATAAATGTTAGTTTCTTTCCAGGATGCCCTATCATATATCCAATAAATACTCTTAATCCTGCAAATTTATTCCAATAATCTCCCCACATTTTATTTACAAGTGATCCTTTTCCATGAACAACTTCGTCATGTGAAAGAGGAAGAATATAGTTTTCTGCATAATTATACATCATTGCAAAAGTAATATTTTTGTGATGATATTTTCTATCTTTAGGATCTATTTTTACATATTCAAGCGTATCATTCATCCAACCCATATTCCATTTGAAATTAAATCCTAATCCATCGTGCTCTGGTGATTTTGTTACGTTAGGCCATGATGTTGATTCTTCTGCTATCATAAGAGCATTTTTATATTCTTTAAAAACAGCTGTGTTTAAATCTTTGAAAAATTGAATTCCCTCAAGATTTCCATTGCCACCATATTTATTAGGAAGCCATTCCCCATTAGATCTACTATAATCAAGATATAAAATACTAGAAACTGCATCGACTCTTAATCCATCAATGTGAAATTCTCTATAAAAATATAATGCATTTGAAATTAAAAAGCTTTTAACTTCTGGTCTTCCAAGATCAAAATTGCATGTACCCCAGCCTTTATTTTCTGCTCTCCACTCTTCTTGATATTCATAAGTAGGACTTCCATCAAAATGATAAAGTCCATGAGAATCCTTACAAAAATGTCCTGGAACCCAATCAAAAATAACTCCAATTCCCTCATTATGAATACAATTGATAAGCTTTTTTAGTCCATTAATTTCACCATATCTACTTGTAGGAGCAAAGAATCCTGTTGCCTGATATCCCCATGATTCATCCAAAGGATGTTCCATAACTGGCATTATTTCAACATGAGTATATCCCATATCTTTTAAATATTTAGGAAGTTCTTTACTTAATTCATCATACGATAAAAATGTTCCATCTTTATGTTTTTTCCACGATCCTAAATGAAGTTCGTAAATATTAATTGGGATTTTAAAAATATCTTTTTCTAAATTCTGTTTAATCCATTTACTATCTGTCCATTTAAATGATTTAGAATCAGTAACTATAGTAGCATTATTAGGTCTTAGTTCAAATTTGATTCCATATGGATCACTCTTATATTCGCCTTCATTACCGTTCTCATCTACAATACAGTATTTATATTTGGCACCTTCTTTTATTCCGGGGAAGAACTTTGCAAAAATTCCATGATCAGTTATTTTATCAAGCTTATAATCTTCCATCACTTCAAAATTATTAAAGTCTCCAACCAAATAAACATTTTGTGCTTTTGGTGCCCATGTTGCAAACTGGACTCCTTTTCTCCTATTTACTGTCATCATATGTGAGCCCATTATATTATAGGCAGTATAATTTTTTCCTTCATGAAATAAATAAGTATTAAAATTTGTAAGTTTACACAAGTCTGATTTCTTAGCTACAGGTTTCTTTGTTGTTCTTTTATTAGCTGATGAAACCCTATGTCTAGTCTCTACTTTCTTTTTAGCAACCTTTTTTTCAGTTTCTACTTTCTTTTTAGTGGCTCTACTTTTAGTTTTTTCTTTTACTTTTGCCTTTTTTACATTTTCAGTTTCATTTTTAACTAAATCTGCTGCATTTTTTGTTATCTCTGAATTATTTTCATTAGATTCACTTTTATTTTTATCTTTTTTTTCTGTTTTTAAAGATAATTCTGCATCTTTTTCAGATGATTTTTTCTTTTTTGCTACTGGTTTCTTTCTAGTTGTCTTCTTTTTTGCTACTGGTTTTTTATTTATAGCTTTATCTTCCTTTGAATCCCCACTTTTATTGTCCATATTTTTATTTTCATTTTCTTTTTTTTCTGCTTTATTACCCAATACATTTTTACTAACCTTAGTCATAATTTCATCCCCTCTTAAAATATATCAACAAACTATAAATAATATATAAAGTTTATATATACATCCTACCAAACTTTATAATATTTTTCATCTCTATTTATATTTTTTTCTCTTTAATATTACTACTGGAGAAACAATAGTTATATTTTACCATATAAAGTTACATTTGTTAACATATTTTTTTTGATATGAAATAATAAGTATAAAAAAAAGACAGCTATAAGCTGTCTTTTTTTCTAGTTAATCACCCGGCGACGTCTTACTCTTCCACACAGTCACCCATGCAGTACCATCAGCGCTATAGACCTTAACTGTCCTGTTCGGTATGGGAAGGAGTGTTACCTCTACGCCATCATCACCAGATATTTTTGAAAGATTTGTTCTTTCAAAATTGCATATAAATCATGTATTACAACTTTTTTTAATTTGGTCAAGCCCTCGACCTATTAGTATCAGTCAGCTAAATATATTACTATACTTACACCCCTGACCTATCAACCTTGTCGTCTTCAAGGGGTCTTACTAGCTTACGCTATGGGAAATCTTATCTTGAGGTGGGCTTCACACTTAGATGCTTTCAGTGTTTATCCCGTCCCGACTTAGCTACCCAGCTATGCTTCTGGCGAAACAACTGGTACACCATAGGTCAGTCCATCCCGGTCCTCTCGTACTAAGGACAGCTCCTCTCAAATTTCCTACGCCCGCGACGGATAGGGACCGAACTGTCTCACGACGTTCTGAACCCAGCTCGCGTGCCGCTTTAATGGGCGAACAGCCCAACCCTTGGGACCTACTTCAGCCCCAGGATGCGACGAGCCGACATCGAGGTGCCAAACCTCCCCGTCGATGTGAACTCTTGGGGGAGATCAGCCTGTTATCCCCGAGGTAGCTTTTATCCGTTGAGCGATGGCCCTCCCACGAGGTACCACCGGATCACTAAGCCCGACTTTCGTCCCTGCTCCACCTGTATGTGTCGCAGTCAGGCTCCCTTCTGCCTTTGCACTCTTCGAACGATTTCCGACCGTTCTGAGGGAACCTTTGGGCGCCTCCGTTACATTTTAGGAGGCGACCGCCCCAGTCAAACTGCCCACCTAACAATGTCCTGTCACCAGTTTCATGGCATCCAGTTAGAACTTCAGTACTGTCGGGGTGGTATCCCAACAACGACTCATTCAGATCTGGCGACCTGAATTCCCAGTCTCCCACCTATCCTGTACAGACAATACCGAAATTCAATGCTAAGCTACAGTAAAGCTCTACGGGGTCTTTCCGTCCAATCGCGGGTAACGAGCATCTTCACTCGTACTACAACTTCGCCGGATTTGCAGTTGAGACAGTGCACAAGTCATTACGCCATTCGTGCGGGTCAGAACTTACCTGACAAGGAATTTCGCTACCTTAGGACCGTTATAGTTACGGCCGCCGTTTACTGGGGCTTAAGTTCATACCTTCGCTTGCGCTAAGTATTCCCCTTAACCTTCCAGCACCGGGCAGGCGTCAGCCCCTATACATCAGCTTACGCTTTAGCAGAGACCTGTGTTTTTGTTAAACAGTTGCTTGTGCCTATTCTCTGCGACCTGCTCTCGCAGGCACCCCTTATTCCGAAGTTACGGGGTCAATTTGCCTAGTTCCTTAACTGCAATTCTTCCGTCGGCCTTAGGATTCTCTCCTCATCTACCTGTGTCGGTTTGCGGTACGGGCACTACTTCTCTCTCTAGATGCTTTTCTTGGAAGCATGGAATCAGATACTTCGGTTCACAAGGAACCTTCCCCATCACACCTCAGAATTATAGGAACGGATTTTCCTGTTCCTACTCCCTAAATGCTTAGACTAGCGTCCAATAGCTAGCACATCTTATCCTTCTCCGTCACACCCTCGATAATAACGATGGTAGTGGTATTGGAATATCAACCAATTGTCCATCACCTACGCCTTTCGGCCTCGGCTTAGGTCCCGACTAACCCTCAGAGGACAAACCTTCCTGAGGAAACCTTAGATATTCGGCCTGTAGGATTCTCGCCTACATCTCGCTACTAATGCCAACATTCTCACTCGTAATCAGTCCACCGCTCCTTACGGTACGACTTCAACCCAATTACGACGCTCCTCTACCGCTCATACTAAAGTATGAACCCGTAGCTTCGGTGGTAAGTTTGAGCCCCGGACATTTTCGGCGCAGGATCTCTTGACTAGTGAGCTATTACGCACTCTTTTAATGAGTGGCTGCTTCTAAGCCAACATCCTAGTTGTCTTAGAAATCCCACATCCTTTTCCACTTAACTTACACTTTGGGACCTTAGCTGACGATCTGGGCTGTTTCCCTTTTGACCATGGAACTTATCTTTCATAGTCTGACTGCCGGACTGATAGTATATGGCATTCGGAGTTTGATAAGGTTCGGTAAGCTCTATGCCCCCTAGCCTATTCAGTGCTCTACCTCCACTACTCACATTTTCCGACGCTAGCCCTAAAGCTATTTCGAGGAGAACCAGCTATATCCGAGTTCGATTGGAATTTCTCCGCTATCCACAGCTCATCCCATGCTTTTTCAACAGCAACGTGGTTCGGTCCTCCACAAGGTTTTACCCTCGCTTCAACCTGGCCATGGATAGGTCACCCGGTTTCGGGTCTACAGCATGCAACTAGTCGCCCTATTAAGACTTGGTTTCCCTTCGGCTCCGTACCTTAAGTACTTAACCTTGCTACATACCGTAACTCGTTGGCTCGTTCTACAAAAAGCACATCATCACACACATAAGGTGCTCTGATCGGTTGTAGGCACATGGTTTCAGATTCTATTTCACTCCCCTCCCGGGGTTCTTTTCACCTTTCCCTCACGGTACTTCTTCACTATCGGTCATCAGGTAGTATTTAGCCTTGGGAGGTGGTCCTCCCAGCTTCCCACAAGGTTTCACGTGTCTCGTGGTACTCTGGTGCAGAACTTGAAGAATATGATTTTTACTTACAGGACTTTTACCTTCTACGGTCTAACTTTCCAGCTAGTTCAGTTAATTATATGTCTTCGTTATGTTCTGTCCGCAACCCCGGAAATAAATTTCCGGTTTGGGCTCTTTCCATTTCGCTCGCCGCTACTTTGGAAATCGATTTTTCTTTCTCTTCCTCTAGGTACTTAGATGTTTCAGTTCCCTAGGTTTACCCTCATAAAGCTATTTATTCACTTTACAATACATGGGGTTTCCCATGTGAGTTTCCTCATTCGGAAATCTCCGGATCTCAGACTATGTGCGTCTACCCGAAGCTTATCGCAGCTTATCGCGTCCTTCATCGGCTCCTGATGCCAAGGCATTCACCATGCGCCCTTTGTAGCTTGACCTTTATTAGTTAAAGTTTAATATATTTCAATTAAAACTTGTTAATCATCAATTCACAAAGAATATTTATTCTTGGCTTTGTTGTATTTTATATACATTAAATTTATATGCAATTTTCAAAGAACAATTT
>NZ_CP094971.1:2500000-2552500 GCF_022869825.1 Clostridium sp. BJN0001
TGAATCAGATGTTTTTATATTTCTTATAATTATATCTCTGCCTTTTATGTTTATTCCTACTTTTCTTAAAGATACATTATGCTTTTTCTTCGTAATTCCATAAATAACTTGATCAATATATTTATTATTTATGAATTCATTTTCTTTGAGTATTCCCTCAATTTCAAATCCATATTCAATGAAAACTTCAGCATTAATAATAATGTCTGTTATAATATTAACTTTATAAATATTATTATTCGCAAAAATAGAATACAATATAGTAGAAATTATTCCTTTTAAGAAATCATCATCAACCAATTTATATAATTTTAAATTTAAATAGCATGTTTTATGAATTTCATCTATTTTTACTAGTTCAAACATTCCAATGCTAATTTCATTTTGATCTTTTATAATATATTCTCTATCATTGCATTTGCTTCTTACAATTTTTGATTTGTTTTTTAGTAGATTCAGTTCAATAACTTCCTTCCTAATTAATAATATTTATTTCATTCCTATTATGCTTTTAATAACCTCTCCTGCAATAATCATTCCTGCAACAGGTGGAACAAAAGACATACTTCCTGGTATCTGCCTCTTATTTGCGCATTTTCTGCTACTTTCTCCTATACATACACATGCTTCTTTGCATGTAACAACATCTTCAGTGTATGGTTTTACTGGAATTTCTTCAGAATATAACACTTTAAGCTTTTTTACATTTCTCTTTTTTAATTCATGTCGCATAACTTTTGCAAGAGGACAAACCTTTGTGTCATAAATATCCGCTATTTTAAACTGTGTAGGATCAAATTTGTTTCCAGTTCCCATACAGCTTATTATATTTATGCCATTATTATAGCAATATTCTGCTATTGAAAGTTTTGCAGAAACTGTATCTATTGCATCTACAATATAATCAGCTTCTTTGTCTACAAGTTCTTTTATATTTTCATTTGTAGCGAGTATTCTTTTATCTATAACATTGCAATCCTTATTTATAGATAAAATTCTTTCTTTCATAACTTCAACCTTAGGGCGACTTATTGTTTTATATGTCGCATGAATTTGTCTATTTAAATTTGTAAGGCATACTGTATCATCATCTATTAATGTTATTTCTCCTACTCCAGATCTTGCTAATGCCTCAATTGTATAGCTTCCAACTCCACCGACTCCAAAAACTATAACTTTACTTTTCTTTAATTTATCTATTCCCTCTTTTCCTATTAATAATTCAGTTCTTGATAAATAGTTCTGTTTTAGCAATTTAATTCTCTCCTTAAATATTAAATAAATTAGAAATTTGAATTTAAAAACTTAGTAAACGCTTTTATAGTATATTCATTATCTTTTACTGCCATAAGTTCACGTATAGAGTGCATACTTAAAATAGGTGATCCCATATCTATAACTGGAATATTTAATTTTGAAGCACTTATTGGTCCTATAGTAGTTCCCCCTCTCATATCAGAGCGATTAACAAATTCTTGACATGGCACACCTATATCCATACAAATTCCTTTAAACACAGCACTTGTAAAACCATCAGTTGAATAGCTTCCTGATGCAGCACTTTTTATAACTGGTCCTTTCCCTAAAGTTGGTCTATTCGTAGGATCCGCTTTTTCTAAATAATTTGGATGAACTGCATGAACAAGATCTGCAGATATCATTATAGATGAAGCAAGTGCCCTTTTAAATTCTTCTTTTGTTTTGTTAAACCCAAATGCAATTCTTTCAAGAATATTATATAGAAGTAGAGAATTAGCTCCCTGACTTGTAAGACTTCCAATTTCTTCATTATTAAATGCAGCAATAATCTTTGTATGTTTTGTTTTTTCTGAATTATTAATTGCTTTTAATGATGAAAAAAACATCCATAAATCATCTAATCTTCCTGAAGATACGAATTCATTTTTAGCTCCTACATATTCTGCTTTGGTTGTATCATATAAAAACAAATCAAAATCTAATATTTTTTCTTTTTTTACTTTTAATTCAGAAGAAATAAGGTCATATAAAAAATTCTTTTTAGAAGAAGATTTATTCTCCAAGTCATTTAATGCACATAAAGGAAGTGTGTCTTTTTGCATATTATATTCATAACCACTATTTACATTTCTGTTCATATGAATGCATAAATTTGGTATTATAACAACTGGTCTTTCTACTTTTAGAAGTCTTGTTTCTGGCCTAAGTGGATTTTTACCTTTCAAAATAACTCTTCCTGCAATTGAAAGTGGTCTATCAAACCATGTACTTACTATAGGTCCACCATATACTTCTGTATTAAGTTTTATATAATTATGTAAAACTTCCATCTCAGGATTAGGTTTTATTTTAAAGCCCGGGGAATCTGTATGTGAACCTATTATTCTAAAACCATCTTCTTCAATATCTCCGCTTCCAGTTACAAAAGCAATTATTGAAGATTCATTTTTTTCAATATAATATTTTTGTTCTTTTTTTAGTTCCCATTTTTTTCTTTCATCTAATCTTATAAATCCATTAGACTCAAGAATATTTTTAGCAGTATCTGCTGCATAATATGAACAAGTACTGTTATCTATAAAATTCATTAATTCTTCTATATTTTTATTCATAAAAATTTCATGGTAAAAACCATAAATTCCTCCTTTTAAATAATATTTTATTAAAACTTAAAATTATTATATCATATGAGTATAATATTAATGATGTTATTTAATATTATGCTCTTTAAAAATAACCTGATTTTATATTGACATTTTCTAAATAAGCATATATTATATTATCATAACGTGTTACTGTTAGATCAGGCATAAGTTTATTATAAGCTTATGTCTTTTTTAATATAATTTAATATATTTTTGAAAGGATATGAAATTTAATGTTTAATTTTTTTAAGAAAAAGGAAACAACTGAAAATAATAACACTTTAGTATGTCCAATAGATGGAAAAACAATTCCATTATCAAAAGTACCAGATCAAGTTTTTGCTGAAAAAATGGCTGGAGACGGAATTGCAATTGATACTACTGGAGATACAGTAGTTGCACCTGCTGATGGTGAATTAACTCTTGTATTTAAAACAAAACATGCTTTTGCAATTACTTTAAGCAATGGAATAGAATTATTAGTTCATATAGGTCTTGATACCGTTTCATTAAAAGGTGAAGGTTTTGAACAACTTGCTCAGCAAGGTGATAAAGTAAAAGCTGGTCAGCCTATTATTAAAATAGACAGAAACTTTATTAAAGAAAAAGGTTTCTCATTAATTACACCAGTATTAATAACAAATGTTGATAAAGTATCAGAAATAAAACCTTTTGAAAACATAGATGCAAAATCTGGGGAAACAGTAGTTGCAGAATATACATTAGCTTAATAAAAAGCATACCCGGATAAATATCCGGGTATTTTTTTTATATTAATTATTGACAAAACATTATAATTAAGGCTAACATTGTAATAGTAAATTTTTTAACTAGTGGAGGTTTTTTATTATTATGAGTACAACTTTACAAAGTGATCAAATCGTATCAAAAGTCTTTAATAATAATATAATACTCGTAAATTCAGAACAAAACGAAAAAATTCTTTTTGCAAAAGGAATAGGTTTTGGGAAAAAATCAGGCACTAGAATTCCAAAAGGAACTGTTATAGACAAAGTTTTTATGATTTCAGATAAACAGAATGTATCAAATCTTAATGATCTTATAAAAAAGATAGATCCTGAATTTATTGCCCTATGCGAAGAATCGATTTACTATATATCAAAAGAACTTAATACAGACTTAAATGAGCATATCCATATAGGACTTATAGATCACCTTTTTATAGCAATACAAAGACTTAAAAATAATGATAATATTGAAAATCCTTTTTTGCTAGAAACAAAAACTCTATACCCTATTGAATTTGAACTAGCAAGATATGTTGCAAAAAAAATAGGTTCATTTAGTAATGTAGAATTTCCAGAAGACGAAATAGGCTTTATAACTCTTCATATTCACTCTGCTAGAAATGATGGTAAAATATCAAATACAATAAAACTAACAAGTTTATGGAAAAGAATTCTTATATTCTTAGAAGATGAACTAAATATAAAAATAGATCCACAATCTCTTGATTATACAAGATTTTTAACTCATATAAAATTTGCAATAAAGAGAATATTAAATAACCATCCAGAGAAAAATGAATTAACTGATGTTATAAAGAAGAAATATCGTACTTCTTATGAAATTTCACAAAAAATCGCCATAATTATTAAGGATGAATTTAATATTGAAGTATCTGATGACGAAATTGCATACCTTGCAATTCATGTTGAAAGGTTTAGAATTTATAATGCATAAAATAATTAATTTATTTTTTCAAAAACCTTTACATATCGACGTTATTGTGATATTATAATAATGTAAACGAAAGACAAACAAATACATTTATTAAGGTGTAACTGGTAGAGCAGGCAAGACTTAATATAGTTTTAAAAAATTAACTTTATATGTAGGTTGATTCTTTAAGACTATAATAAGTCTTTTTTATTTATATAATTTATTTGTAGGAGGTCTTTTATATGCTTAAATACTTACAAAGAATAGGTAAAGCGATCATGCTTCCAATAGCAGCATTACCTATAGCCGGAATTTTACTTGGTCTTGGTGGAGCATTACTTGGAATTGCAGGTTTAAAGGAACCACCCGCAGTTTACGCTCCGCTTATTGCATTCGTTAATATCCCATTTGTTACAGCTGTCTTAACAGTTATGAATAACATAGGTAATGTTATATTTGGAAATCTTCCAATATTATTTACCGTTGGTGTTGCTGTAGGACTTGCCAACAAAGATAAAGGTACAGCAGCCTTATCTTCAGTATTTGGATATATCGTAATGAATGAAGTTGTTTCTACATTACTTGCTCTTGGAGTTACTCAGCTTGGAACATTAACAAATGCTGCAGAAGCTGGACAATACTCTTCATATGTTACAACAAGTTTAGGAATATTTACATTAAACATGTCAGTATTCGGAGGTATCATAACAGGTATTGTTACTGCAATATTACACAATAAATATCATGAAATTCAATTACCTCAGATAATTGGTTTCTTCTCAGGTTCAAGATTCGTTCCAATAATTACTTCTTTAGTAATGGCTGTAGTCGGAGCTATCTTAGCTTTTGCATGGCCAGTAGTTCAAAATGGTATCTTAGGACTTTCAATCTTAGTAAAAGAAGCTGGTCCAATCGGAACATTCTTCTATGGAGTAATTGAAAGAGCATTAATTCCTTTTGGTTTACACCATGTATTCTATACACCATTCTGGTATGGTTCATTCGTAAATGCGAACATACTTATAAATGGTGAATGGACTCAGGTAGCAGGAGCTAACACAGCATACTTTGCTCAGATTTCTAGTCTTTCAAGCTTAGTTGGTGCTTCTACAGATACAATGAGCACTATAGTTAGTGGTACTACAAGATTCATGGCAGGTAAATTCCCATTCATGATGTTTGGTTTACCAGCAGCAGCATATGCAATGTATAAAGCTGCTAGACCTGAAAAGAAAAAAATTGTAGGTTCATTATTATTCTCAGCTGCATTAACTGCAATGCTTACAGGTATTACTGAACCAATCGAATTTACTTTCTTATTCGTTGCACCATTATTATATGGAGTTCACTGCTTACTTGCAGGTTTATCATTCTTATTAATGGATGTATTAAGAGTATTCGTTGGTATGACATTCTCAGGTGGTATTATTGACTATACATTATTTGGTTTACTTCCAGCTGGTGCCGGAGTTCCAAACAACTGGTATATGATTCTTGTAGTTGGTGTATGTTACGCAGTAATTTACTACTTCTTATTCTCTTTCATGATCAACAAGTTTAACTTAAAAACTCCTGGTAGAGAAGCTGATGATGAAGAAACTAAATTATATACAAAAGCTGATTACAAAGAGAAAAAAGCAAACGCAAAAAATGAAGTTAAACAAAACGCTCCTGAAGTATTAGAAGCTTTAGGCGGTGAAGAAAATATCGTAAGTGTAGATGCTTGTATTACTAGATTAAGAGTTGAATTAAAAGATAACGCTAAAGTTAATAAAGCTAAGATAAAAGCTTTAGGTGCTACTGGAGTTATTGAAGTCGGAAACAGTGTACAATGTATCTTCGGTGCAAAAGCTGATGCTTACAAAAATGCAATCAATGATATTATAGGTGAAGAATAATATCAAAATATATTAATAGGAAATGGTTTAGCTTAAAAGCTATACCATTTCTTTTTTTTATTATTTTTATGTTATAATAACAAGTAAATACTTATGTTAATTTTAGGAGGATTTTTAATGATTGGAATAATTGCTGCTATGTCAGAAGAACTAGAAATTTTATTAAAAGATATTAAACTTGAAGATAAAAAAGTAAATGCTAATATGACTTTTAACAAAGGAACTCTTCATGGCAAAGACATCGTTGCTGTTGTATGTGGAATAGGTAAAGTAAATGCTGCTATCTGCACTCAGATACTTATATCAGAATACAAAGCAGACAAAATAATAAATGTAGGCGTTGCTGGAGGAATAGGTAAAGACATATATCCAGGAGATATTATTATAGCTGAAAATCTTGTTCAGCATGATATGGATACATCTGCATTTGGAGATAAAATAGGTCAGATTCCAAGACTTGATACATATGATTTTAAATGTGATAAGACAATGATTGATATTGCAGAAAAAGCATGTAAATCTATTGGAAATTTAAAATATTTTCGTGGAAGAATTGCATCAGGTGATCAATTTATTGCAGATATCGAAAAAATAAAATGGCTTTACAAAGAATTTGGTGCTATATCATGTGAAATGGAAGGTGCAAGCATAGCACAGGTATGTTATCTTAGCAGTATTCCATTCGTTGTAATAAGATCAATATCTGATAATGCTAATAATGGTGCTCATATGGATTATCAAAAATTTATACCTATAGCCGTTAAAAATTCAACACAGATTATAAATAAAATGATTGAATTAATATAAAAAAATAGCTTCTGATATAAGTTCAGAAGCTATTTTAAAAATTCTATTTATAATTTATTTTTAAAAAAGTTGTGCTACTTTCTTAGCAATTCTTTCTCCAAATATTCTTGCATCTTCATCTTCATTTTCTGAAATTTCATTTATATGAACATAACCTATATGAGTTTTAGGTTTTCCAAATGCTACTCCACCTGAATAAATTACCATTCCTTTTACCATCATATGATTTACTACTGCTAAAAGAGCTATATCAGCTCCTCCTGTAACTACATTTGCTGTTGAGAATACAGCACCAAGTTTTCCTTCAAGATTTAATGAGCCTGACTCATCAAACCATTTCTTTAATTCCCATGACATATTAGCATAATATGTTGGTGTTCCAAATATTATACCATCTGCTTCTTTTAAGTAATCTTTATCTATATTATCTATATTCATTGTTTTAACTTCAATATTATCTACTCTTTTAGTACCTTCTGCAATCAAATTTGCAACCTTTTCAGTTTTTCCTGTTCTACTTACATATAATATTGCAATTTTCATTTATATATTTCCCCCTCTAAGTTTATAATATTTTCATATTAGCATACTATAAATAATTAATCAATTTTACTCTACTATATATTATATCCTAAATCTCACTTAATTATTTTCTAAGAGTTAAAAGCTTATCTTTTAGCTGATTTTCTATATCTGTTAATTCTTTTTCTGCTTCTATTCTCTTTTGCTTACCTTCTGTCTGAATTCTAAGCACTTCATCAAGTGTTGATATAAGAGATTCATTAGTATTTTTAAGAGTCTCAATATCTACAATTCCACGTTCAGATTCCTTAGCAGTTTCAATTGTTGACATCTTTAATACTTCTGCATTCTTCTTTAAAAGCTCATTTGTCATATCTGTTACTTCTCTTTGTGCCTTAGCTGCATTAGCTGAATGAGCAACACCGAGTGCCAAAACCATCTGGCTCTTCCATAAAGGAATTGTATTTACAATTGTAGACTGTATCTTCTCTGACATAAGCGAATCGTTATTTTGCACAAGTCTTATCTGTGGAGCCATCTGTATAGAAATCATTCTTGTAAGTTCAAGGTCATGTATTTTTTTCTCAAAGCGATTACACATAGATAAAAAATCATTCATAGTCTGAGCATCTTCTGGCAGACCGCTACTTTCAGCTTTCTGTTTAAGAATTGGGAGTTCCTCATTTTGAACTTTTTCAATTTTTTTCTTTCCTGCTAAAATGTACATTGATAATTCTTTAAAATAAACCTTATTTGTATCGTACATTTTGTCTAGCATCGCAATATCTTTTAAAAGCTGAATTTGATGTTTTTCAAGCATATTGCATATATTATTTATATTTCCTTCTACTTTTGTATATTTTGTTTTAAGTGCTGCAATTTTATTTTTTTGTTTATTAAAAAAGCCAAATATTCCTTTTTTCTGATTATCATCTTCAAATGTTTTTAATTGACCTACAACATCAGTAAGCATATTTCCCACTTCGCCAAGATCTTTTGTTCTAACATTATTTAAAGCTGTTTCAGAAAAGTCAGCAATTTTCTTCTGTGCACCAACACCATATTGAAGTATAGAATTTGAATTTTTAATATCTATTTTTTCCACAAAATTATCAACCATCTGTTTTTCTTCATCTGAAAGATACTTTTCATCATCAAACTTTTTAATCTGAGTTTTTTCATTTTGTGTTTCAATCACATTTTCTTCCTGAACAAATGGATCATCGAATTTAAGCTCAGGAACTTTCATTTCCTTCTCATCATTCATAATAAAATTTTCCTTTCATTAACCAGATTTTACTTTTCAAAATCTCCTTTAGTAAGTCCTTCCTGCTTAAGTAATGTATACATAACAGAAATATCAGTAGACACGTCCATTGCAACATCTTCAAATAAATTGTCAAAAAGCTTTAAGAACGAATCATTTATAACATCTAACATGTTTTCTATTTCTTCCTTTGTCTTTACTATATTGTCAGATTGAACATCTTCGGCGTCTAATGATTTATACTCATTTAAAAGTTTTAATGTAGTAGGAAGATAATAATTTATAAACTTATCCACCTCATTAACTTTTTCAGGATTTTCTTTTATACACTCTAGTATTCTTCTTATAATATTCTGAAGTTTATTAAGCTTTTCATTCACTTTTTCATTTTTGATAAAAGAATTTATATCACTTATCTCTTTAATATACTTCTCTCCTGTTTCAACTACTAAACGAAGCTGCTTTTTTTGAGGATCAGCCATCTCTGCTTTTTCCTGCTCTTCCCTTTTGATTCTTTCTTCCTTTTCTTTTTCAAGATTATTTTGAAGGTTTATATATTCATCATAAGCACTATCATTTAGCATAAAATAAGTCTCATCTTCTGAAATATGTCCTTCAGGAAACATCTCAAGTCTAATCATATCTCTTACATCTTTTACTATAAATTTCTCTTTCTTATTTACAGATTCAGAAAATTGTTTTATAGTACAATATTCATGGCTTTGAAGTATTTCTACATATTTTTTAAATCTTTTTATTCTATTTCTTGTTTTTAATCCACTACCTATTAAAATCATACCAACTAAAGAAAATATAATAGATAAACTCATACCAGCAACTAACCACCAAAAGAATTTCATTTGCAATATAAAAAACAATACTCCTATACTTAAAATTGACAAGAAAAATAAAGTAAAAAGTATCCATCCAAAAGTCAAGTATAATATTGATGCTACATTTCCAGGAATCTTTGAACATATATAAGCTGATATTTTTACATCTTCAGGTTCAGATGAAGAATTATCATTTGTATATTCGTTTTCTTTATTACACCTATCATTAAATTTATTTTTATATCCTTTAAATGTATGCTTTATATCATGAAAAGTAGATGAATCTAAAGCCCTATCAACAGAGTTTAATATCTGCTCCTCTAAATCTCGAAAATATCTTCTATACATCTAGACGTGTTCTCTCCTCTCACTTCTTTGAATAAATTCCGTATAATTTTATTATATATTTGATTACTATTTATGTAAATAAGAAAAAAAGTCTGAATATATATAAGTAGGCAATAAATACTACGTACATAAATACATAGAGTCACCATTATCTAGCGACTTACATTTATTTTGTTTTTTACATTCATCTAGAAATTTTATAAGTGGTATTGGAAGGTTTCTAATACCTTGTTTCCAATATAATTAATTCAACCGCTTAAAATTAAAATTTATCTTTTCTTAATACACATCCCTACAATCATGCCAAGGAGAATACCAAAACTTATTCCATAAGAAAGTGTCACAATCCCTAATAAACTCAATACACTTCCAAAGCATATTCCTAAACACGTTCCAGCAGACATATAATTATTTCCATCTTCTTTATTAATTGATTTCTCCCCATTCATACCTTTCTGTTTTTTGATACTTAATTCACCTTTTTTGTTCAAATTTGATAACGCAACTGCAGCTGCAATTCCCATAACAACCCAAGGCAATGCTTCCAATAAAAAATCTGCCATTTTATTATCCTCCTTAAAATTATAATTTGTACTTTCATCCACAAAGTTTACTTTCTCATTTGAAATGTTTTGATTTTTAACAAAGCTTTATTTTCTCTTTGGGAAATGTAAAATTATTTAAGTAAATCATTTTTTCTTCTTTACATAAATTGGGGTTAAACTTCCACCCCTTTTGACTTATAGTTAAATACTTTCCTATTATTATCAATGCAAAAAATATAAAACTCCGGGCCTCGAAGGTTTCCGGAGTATGATCCAATATTATTATATTTACTTTAATTCGTGAATGAATAATCCACTTCTAAGCTTAGGTTCAAACCATGTAGACTTAGGAGGCATTACTTCACCAATATCTGCAACATTCATTATGTCGTGAACTTCAGTAGGATACATTGAAAATGCAATTTTCATATCAGAATTCACTCTTTTTTCAAGTTCCTTAATTCCTCTTATTCCACCTATAAAATCAATTCTATCAGATGTTCTTACATCTTTAATTCCTAAAATAGGAGTTAAAATATTGTTTTGAAGTATCGCAACATCTAATTGATCTATAGCATCATCAGGATCAAATGAACCTTTCTTTGCCTCTAAAGTATACCATTCATTTTCAATATCCATACCAAAAGTATGCTTCTTTTCAGGCTTTACTGGTTTATTTCCTTCAGATTTTTTAACAATAAAGTTCTCACTTATTTTGTCTAAAAGCTCTTCTTTTGTATATCCATTTAAATCTTTAACAACTCTGTTATAATCCATTACCATTAAATCATTATCTGGAAATGCAACTGCTAGAAAATAATTAAATTCTTCATCGCCAGTATAGTTAGGATTCTGTTTTCTTCTCTTTAAACCAACTTTGACAGCAGAAGCACTTCTATGGTGTCCATCTGCTATATAAAGATTATCTATTTCTTTAAATAAATCAATAAGCTCATTTATTATGATCTCATTATCTATAACCCATACAATATGAGTAATTCCATCATCAGAAGTAAAATCATATATTGGCTTTCTCTTGCTTTCATTTTCAACCCATGCTTCAATAATTTCAGAAGCTATCTGATCTTCTTTATAAGTTAAGAAAATTGGTCCTGTATTTGAATCACAATAGTCAACATGATTTATTCTGTCTTGTTCTTTATCCGCTCTTGTAAATTCATGTTTCTTTATTACATTGCTTAAATAATCATCTATTGATGCACAGAAAACTATTCCAGTCTGAGCTCTTCCATTCATTATCTGTCTATAAATATATAAACATGGCTTTGCATCCTGAATAAATTGTCCCTTATCTATCATTTCATTAAGATTACTTTTTGCTTTTTCATATACTCTTTTATCATGAACATCTATTGATGGATCTAAATCAATTTCCGCCCTGTCAACATGTAAAAATGAATATGGGTTTCCTTTAACCATCTCTCTTGCTTCTTCACTATTCATAACATCATATGGAAGTGCAGCAATTTTTGATGCAAGTTCGGGTATCGGCCTTATTGCTCTAAATGGTCTTAGTACTGTCATTTATTATTCCTCCAATCATTTAAATAAAATCAGTAAAAGATATTCTTTTACTGATTTTTAATAGCTAATATTAAAGCTTAAAAAATTCTTTTAATACTGAAACTACTTCTTCACCAATTCTTGTTTGTGCTTCTTTTGTAGAAGCTCCAATATGTGGAGTAACACTTACCTTTGGATTATTTATTAATTTTTCATTATTTGTAGGTTCTTTTTCATAAACATCGATTCCTGCTCCTGCGATTTCATCATTATCTAAGGCTTCAAGAAGTGCTGCTTCATCAACGACCTTACCTCTTGCACAGTTTATTACAAATGCAGTCTTTTTCATTAATGCTAATTCTCTCTTGCCGATTAATGATCCAGCATTTTTATCATAAGGTACATGAAGAGATATAAAATCTGAAACTTTTAATAAATCTTCTAAAGATTTAAATTCATATGGAAGCTTATCATCTTTTCCAAATATGTCAGTATAGACAACTTTCATTCCTAAAGCAGTAGCTTTTTCTGCTAAAGAACGACCAATTCTTCCCATTCCAACTATTCCTAATGTTTTTCCTAAAATTTCTACGCCTTTATACTTTTTCTTATTCCATTCACCATTTCTCATGGTAACATTTGAAATTGCAACATATCTTGCTAATGCAAACATATGAGCAAGAGCTAGTTCTGCAACTGAGTTAGAACTTGCATGTGGAGTATTTCTTACAGTTAATCCCTTACTTTCAGCATACGCTTTATCAATATTATCAATACCTACGCCTGCTCTTACTACTAACTTTAAGTTGCCCCCATTTTCAGAATCAATTACATCTTTTGTGATTTTTGTAGCTGATCTTATAACAACAGCATCAAAATCCTTTAACTTTTCTCCTAAAGAATCTTGATCAATATGATCATTTACCACTTCTACTCCTAAGTTTTTTAGTGTCTCGATAGCTTGATCCTGAAGTCCATCATTTGTCAATACTTTTAACATTTAAAAATCCCCCTCTAAAATTGCTAAAACTACTCGCTCAATACTTAAAAACTTATTACTAATTTAAAACTTAAAACTTATTCTATATTTTACTCCTTATTTGTATTAACTTCAATATCTATTTTCATTTTGATCTTCATCAAAATATAATACTGATTCTGTTTCTCTACAATATTTTACACATATACATTGTCCAAAATTTCTAGGACACTTATAGCATAAACATCTAATATCTTTTCCATCACATTTTCCACTTTTTAAATCAGGGCAATATTTACAATTCACCCCATTACCTGCTGCCATATTTATTCCTCCTTTGTTTTATATATAGTAAAACTGCTTATGATAAATATTCATAAGCAGTTCTTATTTGCAAATATTCTCAACTTTCCAAAGTCCTCTGTCACATAAATAATTGTATCACGATTAGCATTATTATACCAGGTATTCCTAAAAATCCAGCTATAAGAGCAGTTATCGCATTTATCGGAAGTGAAAAATTTATTAAACTTCCTGCAAAATTAAACGCAAAAAGCATAATAACACCAATAACTCCATTGAGTAATATTTTTATCGGCCACTTTATAAACTTTATAAATACATATAATAAAAGTATGCCAGCCAGTCCATAAATTAAATATTGTTCACCCATAAAAATCTCCTATTTTTTCTAAAGAGTATACATCCTATCAACTATATAATCTGTACTTACAGTAATACCACGTTTTCTTGCAACAGATATAAGATACTCATATCGCTTTTTAGCTGCTTCTTCCGTAAAGATAGCAAGTTCAATTAGTTTAAAATCATTAACATTATTAAACATACTTCTTGCAACATCAAGTTCCATCTTTGCATTTTCCATATCAGAAATAAGTTTCCTATCCGCATCTAGTACTGTCGATTTATTAAATAGAAATTTAAAAACGCCATCTCTATTCATAAATATCCCTCCAACATTTCTTATTATAAGTTTATCCATAATATTGGAGAAATATGACTTATATTATTTCATAATTTTTATTATATCTCTTTTCTTCCTTCAAGAGCCTTTGAAAGTGTAACTTCATCAGCATATTCAAGGTCTCCTCCAACTGGTATTCCAGCTGCTATCCTTGTAACTTTTATATCAAGAGGTTTTAATACTTTAGATATATACATAGCTGTGGCTTCGCCTTCAATAGTTGGATTTGTTGCTATAATCACTTCTTTAACATTCTGGTTCATTCTTGCAACAAGTTCTCTTATATGTATATCCTGAGGGCCTCTTCCCTGCATTGGAGATATGTTTCCATGAAGTACGTGATATACTCCATTATATTCCTTTACTCTTTCCATAATCATTATATCTTTTGGCTGTTCAACTACACATATTGTTTCCTTATCTCTATTAGGATTAGAACAGATAGGGCATGGATCTGAATCTGTAAAATTTCCACATACAGAACAGTATTTTATTGTTCCTCTTGCTTTGACTAAAGCTTCTGCAAATTCTCTAACCTCATCCTCTGGAAGATTCAGTACATGAAGAGTAAGCCTTTGTGCAGTTTTCTGACCTATGCTTGGAAGCTTAGCAAATTCTTCAATAAGCTTTTCTATAGCCACAGGATAAAAATCTAGCATATATAAATCTCCTTTTCTTTTTATAAAATTTTAAAAAAGGCTGCCTAATAGCAGCCCTTATAGATTAATATCTATTAAAATAATCCACCTGGCATTTTTCCTGTAATTTTGCCCATCTTATCTGCAGTTTCTTCATCAGCTTTTTTAAGTGCTTCATTAACTGCTGTCATAATTAAATCTTCAAGCATTTCAACATCATCAGGATCAACTGCTTCTTTCTTTATTCTTATAGATGTTATTTCTTTCTTTCCTGTAGCTTTAACAACTACAGCTCCACCTCCAACAGATGCTTCAAACTCTTTTTTTTCAAGTTCTTTCTGAGTTTCCTCCATCTGTTTTTGAAGTTTTTGAGCCTGCTTCATAAGATTATTCATGTTTCCTCCCCCAAAACCTCCTGGGAATCCGCCTCTTGCCATAAAAAGTCCTCCTTCTCAATCTTTTTAAAAATCATTTTTATTATAAATCATTTCGTTAAATTTAACAATTATTCATCAATAACATCTATAGGAAGACCTGCCATTTCATTTTTTATAAGCTGCTCAGTATTTTGAGCTGTATCTTCAGAATCTTCTATTATATATTCTATATGCAAATTTTCTTTAAGCACTTCTGAAAATACATCATCTACGATATGGCTGTTTTCCTTTTTTTCTAATCTATTTTTATTAAATCCATACATTTTATCATACTTAAGCGTAATGACCCCATTTTTAGCCTCTACAGGCTTTGCAGTAACAATTGAAGCATATACTATCATTGCCCTCTTTACTTTAAACCGTTCTAGAATTTCAGTCCACGCTCTTCTTACATCATCTATCTGTATTTTACTTTCAGAATTTTTTTCTTTCTTATTTAAATTCTCTGAACTAACTTCTTTAATATTGGATTTAATTTTATTTTTACCTGTATCAGGAATATTATTAACCTTTTTGTTTTTTATATCTTCATCTTCATCTTTTTTTGTTTCTGTCTGTACTTTTATAGCTCCTGATTTAATTTCATTCTCAAGTCTATTTATTCTAAGCAAAATCATCTCATTTGAAGTATCATATTCAATTTTACACATTTTTACGAGTGCAAGTTCTAAATAAATCCTACTTTGTTTACTTGCCTTAGAATTTGATTCTGCAGACTGAAGAATTCTTATATGTCGCATTATTTCTTCTACTCTAAAATTCTTAGACTGCTTTTTTATCTTTTCTATATTTTCAAGTGACATATCAAGCACTTCTTCTGGATTATTTGTGACCTTAACCATAAGAAGATTTCTAAAATGACTTATTATTTCTTTTATAAAAAGATACATATCTTTACCTAAAGATACCATTTTTTCTGTTATAACCATTACTTTTTGAATATTTCTTTCAGCTATACCATCTGTTATGTCAAATAAATATTCATTATTTACAAGTCCAAGCATATTAACAAGATATTCATAAACGATCTCATTTTTGCCCATAGATATAGCCTGATCAAGAATACTTACTGCATCTCTCATTGCTCCATCTGATACTCTTGAAATAAGCTCAAGGCTTTTCATATCATATGATATGTTCTTAGCTTCTGCAATCTCTTTAAGCCTATTTGTCATAGATTCTTTATTTATTCTTTTAAAATCAAATCTTTGGCATCTTGAAAGTATAGTTACTGGAAGCTTTTGAGGATCTGTTGTAGCTAATATAAAAACGATATTAGAAGGTGGTTCTTCTAATGTTTTTAAAAAAGCATTTACAGCTCCTTGAGAAAGCATATGCACTTCGTCTAATATGTAAATTTTATATTTTGCATCTTGTGGAGGATAATTAGTATCATCAATTAAATCTCTTATATTTGATACTCCATTATTAGATGCTGCATCAAGTTCTTTTACATCAATGCATGTTCCTTCATCAATTTTTTTGCACATCTCACATTCATTGCATGGTTCTCCATCTTTTAAATTATTGCAATTAAGAGCCTTTGCAAGAATTTTAGCTGTAGTAGTCTTTCCTGTTCCTCTTGTACCACAAAAAAGATATGCATGTGCTATTCTACCAGTTACTATTTCATTTTTTAAAGTTTCTGTGATATGTTCCTGACCTACTACGTCTTTAAAAACACGAGGTCTCCATTCCCTATATAACGCTTTATATCCCAAAGGCTGTCACCTCACTAGTTTTATTCTTTATTAAATATATTATACACCAATATAGTATCAATATAACGAAAATTTAATTCAAAATTATCTTCTCATTATTCCATATTCTTAATATTTTATCTTGATTTATATTATATTTCATGCTCAATTCAATTACTGTATCTTCAAGTGAACAATGATTTAGCTTTCTTTCCCTAACCTCTGATATTATTTGTAAAACTTTTTTAAATCCCATGTTTATTCCCCCATTATCCCATTTTTGAGGTGACAGAACTTTATTAATTAGCCATATTATAATTATATTCAGAGGTTTTCAAATTATTCCATTTTTAAAAAAGAAAATGAGGAAATTTTAAATCTTTACAGAAATAAAATTTCCTCACTTTCTTATCCTATTGTCCTATGTTAATCCTATTGAAGAATAACCTAATTTTATGTATCTGAAATTAAAACCTAATAACATAATAAAAGCCATGCACCCTACCTCGATGATAATATTCTATGTGGTACAATTGCAGTTAACTCAGACCAGATTTATCCACGGCACATGAAAGAGACCACTTATCGCTGCTTCTTTCCAGACCTGACGAGATTCGTGGGGTTCCATTGCGTGGGACCCAATCCTCAACATCACTTGCAAAAGTCAAACCATAAAATATTAAAACCTACGTAAGGACTTAAATCCTGCTATAGCGGATTGCAGGTTACAGGGCACCGCTAACTCCCCATCTAGCATGGCTATGGTGGAATGCTGAGGATTCGAACCTCACAAATTTAATATTCTGTCCCCTCTGGACGCGAAACCATATTCACACTATTATTATATTAAATAAAATAATTTTTTATTCATAAAAAACCATTTTAATTTGATACTTATTTATAATAACATATGAAACCTATTATTTCAAGTATGATTACTCTTTTTTTAGTTCTTTAAAAATATTATATAAAAACTGTAAAAAAGCAATAAAAACGATTATTGCTTTTCTTAATATACATTTATTCTTTTATTATTAGGCATTAATTACTTTATCTAAAAATTCTTTACATCTATCACTCTTAGGGCTTGTAAATATTTCATCTGGTGATGAATTTTCCATAATATATCCCTTATCCATAAATATAACTCTATCTGAAACTTCTTTGGCAAATCCCATTTCATGAGTAACTATTACCATTGTCATTCCTTCTTTTGCAAGATCTTTCATAACTTTAAGAACCTCTCCAACCATCTCAGGATCAAGTGCTGATGTAGGTTCATCAAAAAGCATTATTTTAGGATTCATTTGAAGCGCTCTTGCAATAGCAACTCTTTGTTTTTGACCTCCTGATAAAGTATCTGGATAAACATCCTTTTTATCCGCAAGACCTACTTTTTCTAAAAGTCTTACTCCTTCTTTTTGAGCTTCTTCTTTTGTCATTTTTTTTAACTCAACTGGTGCAAGAGTCATATTTTCAAGTACTGTAAGGTGAGGAAAAAGATTAAAATGCTGAAATACCATTCCAATATTCTGTCTTAGTTTATCTATATCTTTTGTATTTACAATGTCTTCTCCAAGTATTGAAATATTTCCTGCCTGTATTTCTTCAAGTTTATTTAAGCATCTTAAAAGAGTACTTTTACCTGAACCTGATGGTCCTATTATACATACAACTTCCCCTTCATCAACGTTGAGAGATATATCTTTTAATACTTCTACTTTTCCAAACTGTTTTTTTATGTTAGTTGCTTCTATGACCACTTTCAAGTCTCCCTTCAATATATTTTGACAATAAACTTAATACTGTAATTAATATAAAATACATTATTGCAACTATTGCATATGTTTGAAGCGGCTTGAAATTTCTTGCGACAATTATCTGTCCACTTGCTGTAAGTTCTTTTATAGTTATTACTGATAATAACGAAGTATCTTTTATTGTTACAATAAATTGGTTTATAATTGATGGAATCATTACTCTTATAGCCTGTGGAAGAATAACTTTTCTCATTGTTTTTACATAACTAAGTCCAAGACTTCTTGCTGCTTCCATCTGACCTACGTCAACAGCCTGTATACCTGCTCTGAAAATTTCTGACATATATGCTCCAGCATTTAATGTGATAGCAATTATTGCGCATATCATAGGATTTGTACGATCTGCAATAAGCGGTGCTATACCGAAATATATGAATAGTGCCTGCACCATTAATGGTGTACCTCTTATTATGTATAAGTAAACAAATGCTATTGATTTTAAAACTTTTGTTTTACTTATGCTAAATATTCCAATAATTATACCAAGAATAAATGCTAAGAAAAGTGAAATAGCTGAAATTTCAATTGTTACCTCAAGTCCGCTTATAAGACTTGACAAACTATCCTTTAGTATCTGTAAAATCTGCATTTTTTGCTCTCCTTACTATCTATTTATAATATCATCAAATCGTGGACACATATATATTTTCTCTGCATCCACGATTAATTTACATTTTCTATTTTCCTATATATTGGTTTACTATTTTATCATATTCACCATTATCTTTTATTTTCTTTAATCCTTCATTGAATTTCTTTAATAATTCTGTGTTCTTTCCTTTGTTAACTGCAAATCCATATTCAACATTTGTTATTTTGTCTCCAGCCATCTTTAATTTAGATCCTGAATCTACCTTGATTTTGTAAGCTATAACTGGGTAATCTTCTAATAAGAAATCTGAATTTCCATTTTCAACATCTAAGAACATTGTTGGAGAATCTTCAAAATAGTTTAATTTTAATCCATATTTATCTTTATTATCTTCTGCAAACTGAGAACCTGCTGTACCTTTTTTTATTGCTACTGACTTTCCTTTTAGATCAGCTTCTCCATTAATAGTTGTATTTTCTTTATTTGTAACTATTGAAAGTCCAGAATCAAAATATCCATCTGAAAAGTCAAGTGACTTCTTTCTGTCTTCAGTCATACTTATTCCTGCAATAGCACCATCTAATTGATTAGATACAAGTGCTGGAATAGTATAGAATAGCATTTTATATGATGTTAAAAAATTTAAATATCTTCAAAATAAATAAAGAGCAAGCATTATTTGCATGACTAAATTTTAGTCAAAGTATTTAATGCTTGCCTTTTTTAGTATATTATTATTTTATATTATTCTTAGAAAGGAAAAAAGCAGAGCAACACCACCGACCAAAGTTTTGTTGCTCTGCTAACCATAAATTCTATGATAACTAATATTTATGATACAAAAATCATATCTAATTTAGATTCAAAAATCAAGTCATTAACGCAAAAATCCTATGATAAATTTATTAAAGACATAGATTTTCACAAACTTACTTGTTCCTGCGGAAGGTCCGGGCAGCTTGTAAAGCATGGTTATTACAAGAGAACTGTTAAAAACAGTGATGGCAAGATATCTATAACAATTCTTAGAGCAAAGTGTACATGTTGCAATAAAACTCATGCTATATTTCCAGAGTGTATTGTACCTTATTCTCAAATTCTTTTATGTGATCATATTTCAATTATTAATGCTTATAATTCCAAAGCTTCTTTTGAACCCATTATGATAGCTAATGAATTTATCGATGAAAGCAATATTTTTTATATAATAAAACAATATCTAGAGCATTGGAAGGAACGTATTACTTCATTTAAAATTTCATTAGATTTAAGTATTTCAAAGCAATGTTTAAAAAACTTTAAAAGACAATTTATGCAAATTAAATGCATCAATAATATTTTATTTTCGTAAAACCACATAACTTAGTTTTACTGTTAATTTATGTAGATATAAGCTTATATTGTAATAAAACAAAGGAGGCTTTTTCAAAATATGGACGAAAAAACTAGAAAAGAAATAGCACTTTTCAGGTACGGAATCTTGGCTCCTCTGATAAGTGGTACTTATGATGAAAATAAAAGTGTTAAACAATTTTTCCGAGATGCCGCAGGCAAAGTATATCAGACTCCAGATGGTGAAGATACTAAGGTAGCTGCTGCTACTCTTGAACGTTGGTATTACAATTACAAGAATAAGGGCTTTGAGGCACTCATACCTGTAAAACGATGCGACACTGGAAGAACACGTAAATTAGATTCTGATATTACAGAACAGATTAAATATTTAAAACAAGAATATCCAAGAATCCCAGCAACACTTATCTATCAAAAGCTTATTAACAATGGAACTATTGTTAAAGGAGATATTTCACTTTCAACAATTAATAGGTATGTTAATGTTCTTAAGCTTGAGAATAAATATTCTAAAAATAAAGATATGAAAAGATATGAGCGTGCTCATATAAATGAAGTATGGTGTGGTGACAGCAGCGTTGGACCTTATTTGAAGGTAGATGGTAAAAAGAAACGCGTTTACATAATAGCACTTATTGATGATGCTTCAAGATACATAACAGGAATAGATGTATTTTTTAATGATAATTTTGTAAATCTTATGTCTGTTTTAAAATCTGCTGTTACACGATTCGGGAAACCTAAAATCTTAAACTTTGATAATGGTGCTTCATATAAGAACAAGCAAATGGAACTTTTAGCAGCTAGAATAGGTACAACTATTAGTTATTGTGCACCCTATACCCCACAATCAAAAGCTAAAATTGAAAGGTGGTTTCGCACATTAAAAGATCAATGGATGTCCCAGCTTAATATGAATGATTTTAATAATTTAGATGAACTTAGGATAAGCCTTATTTCATATGTTAATAGCTATAATCAGCATATACATTCTTCTCTAGATGGACTATCTCCACAGGACAGGTTTTTCAAGGAATCTCACATGATTAAAAGGCTTACAGATGAACAAATTGAAACTTCCTTTTTACTTGAATATGAAAGAAGAGTATCAGCCGATAACGTAGTTATGATAGATGAAACAGAATATGAAGTTGATTATAGATACTCAAAACAAAGAATAACCCTAAGATATTCACCTGATTTAAGCAAAATTTATGTAGTTGATAAAAACACTTCTGAACTTACAGAAATAAAGCTTTTAAATAAGCATGATAATTCTGTTATAAAAAGGGAAAAAATAAAACTTACTGGAGGTCAAGAATAATGGATTATATAAGTAGATATGGAATGGATTTTAATCCGTTTATAAAAAATTCTAAGGAAATAGTAGTAGAAACTTCTGACTATAAAGAAGTTATTTGTAGACTTAATTATTTACTTAATAATAAAGGTTTCGGAATCCTGACCGGAGGTCCAGGGCGAGGTAAAACTACAATAATAAGAAACTGGTCTAATAGCCTTAATTCATCACTTTATAAAGTTATTTATAGTTCCCTTTCTACACTTACTGTTGCAGAATTTTATAAAAATATGGCTGCCCAGCTTGGACTAGAGCCAATGTGCAGAAAAATTGATAATTTCAAAATTATCCAAAATGAAATAACTAGATATTCAGTTGAAAAACGTATAACTCCTGTAATAATTATTGATGAAGCTAATTATGTAAGTAATGGAATACTTAATGATTTAAAAATGCTTTTTAATTTTGACATGGATTCAAGAGATCGTGCAATAGTACTTCTTGTGGGGCTTCCTCAGTTAAATAATACCATGAGGCTAGTTGCTAATGAGCCTTTAAGACAACGTATAACAATGAATTATAATTTAGATAATCTCACAAAATCAGAAACTAAAGATTATATATTAGCAAAGCTTACTGGTGCTAAATGTAATACTGATATTTTTGATGATACCGCTCTTGAAGCAATTGCTAACGCTTCGAACGGAGTTCCTAGAATTGTTAATAAAATCTGTGATTCTAGCCTTATGATAGGCAATACAAAAAATATGAATACAATTGATAGTGACATAATAATGCTTGCTGTTAATGAAACTGAACTTGGATAAAAGTAAAATTTGCAAATATCAATAAGGTATTTGTGGATTTTTTTGTAATATTCAGAATATTTATCATCATAAACCGTAACGAAGTAGCCTCATTTTCATTGAAGATTTTGAAGAATATATTCATTTTTAGCATCAAATAAAGTTATGATATTAGCATCAAATAATTTGACGTTCAATAGAATAATTGCACTAAAGTCCATTGGTTTTAATTCATATTCAAATCCTTCTTCTTTTGCTATTGCATCTAAGACTTCAACATCTATTCCTACATATTTTCCATCTTTTTCTATTGAAAATGGTGCATACTTTGAATCACATGCTATTTCATCACATATATTGCTTGCTATTTTAAATTTAATATTAGAGTAATTATTTTCTTGTCCTAAAATCCACATAAGTTTTGTAACCGCAGATTCTGTAGTCATATCTTTTCCCGAAATAATTCCTGCTTTTTCTGCCTTTATACCAACACTATAAACATTAAGATCAGCTCCGTCATAAACGCACTGGCTTACTGTGACAACTGGTATGTTATATATATTGATAATTTTCTTTAGTTTATCTATTAGATTGTTATATTCAGACGGAATTCCTCCAAGCCCAAATGTTTCTATTACAACTCCTCTATATCCTTCTGATAATATAAAGTCGATTATTGATGGTCTTATGCCTGGTACAAGCTTTAATAAAAATACTTTGTCACAATAAAATGGACCCTTTGTCAAGGACACAATAAAAAAAAGGGGCTAAGAAGCTATTAAAAGATGATTTCTATATTGTTTAGGAGTCATCTTTTTCAAATTCCATTGATATCTATGATTATTGTAATAATCTATATAATCATCAATTGTTTCAGTGATTTCTTCTAATGTAGAACAAGATTTAAAATCGATTTCATCTTTCATATGACCGAAGAAAGATTCTTGAGGTGCGTTATCCCAACAGTTACCACGACGAGACATTGATTGCCCTAAGTTATTATCCTTTAATAATTTTTGGAATTTAGGACTTGTATAATGCACGCCTTGGTCAGAATGTATGAAAGCATATTTATGTAATGAATCTTTATGGTCATTTATTAGATTAGAAATAGTTGTAGTTGCAATATCTAAAGTAATTCTATCAGACACATTATATGCAAGGATATCATTGCAGCTACCATCTTTTATGGTTGATAAATAAGCCATATGCCCATTTCCATATGGTAAATATGTTATATCAGTTAATAAAACCTTACAGGGTATTCCTTGCTTGAAATTACGCTTCAATAAATTAGGAACAACATTATGCTCTTTAGTTGCTTTTGCCATTCGGCGATACGGATTAGCTTTTCTAATAGGACATACTATATTATATTTTCTCATAATACGTTGAATTTTCTTTCTACTATAAATTATGTTAAATTCATTTTCTAATGTCATTTTTATAGAACGAGACCCCTTCTTATATCCACGATGATCAAATGCTTTTAAGATGTTATCTCTAGATATAATATCATTATCTTCATTTAATTTTCTTTGCTCTGATGTATTAATGTATCTATAGTATCCCGAACGTGAAACATTTAAGAGCTCACAAAAGTGAGAAACCATATTTACATAATTATTATTAATAATTGTTTGATTAATCAATTCAAATGTTTCTTTAGTTGTTAGATTCAGGCTGTTGTTTACCAGCCTCCTTTCTATCACGTCTAATTTTTTTAGCAATTCTAATTGCTCCTCTAAAAGTTGAATTTTTGCCTCTTGTTTCTTAATTATATCGTCTTTTGATAATTCCTTTTCAGTTGGTCTTCCTGAATTTTCTTTTCGAGTATCTCTCAGCCCAATCATGCCGTCTTTTTTATAGGCTCGTATCCATCTAGCTGCCGCTTGCTCGTATCTTTTATAGCCAAGTATTTCAATATCAAAACCAGCGCCAATAAAGATAGTTTTAGGAGTTTTTCCTTTCAAATATTCATCTATAAATAAACGCTTAAATTCGTCAGAATAAGTAATCGATAATTCGCTTACTCTTTGTACGTAGTTATTTTGCTTCAGTAATTCAATTTGATCTTTTGTAAAAGTAATCTTACTCATTATATAAACCTCCAAATCATTAATATTATACACAAAAAAGACCTATAGGGAAGACACTTTTTTCTAAGTGTCCACTCTATAGGTACCATTTTACAAATATTATTGTAAAAAGTTACTTTTTTATTATAATTATCATCACTAAGGCTTGCTTTGTTTATTACTAATTTTCCATCTTTAAACATTCCCAGATAAGGATAATTACAGCTTACAAATGCATTCTGATTTAATGAATGAATCTTAAATGCTCTAGTACCCTTTATAACTTTCCCATTAAATACAAGACTTATACCACATATATCTGAAACAGCAACTTTAAATGCTTCAAGAAGATTTGAATCTGCATCGCTTCCCTCTTCTCCCATAGGAATCTGTGATCCTGTAAAAACTACAGGTATATCAAGATTCTGGACCATAAATGATACCATTGATGTTGTCTGTTCCGTGTGTAACCACAATTCCATCAAAGTTTTTAGCGCCTTCATATACTTCTTTGGCAATTATTTCCCAATCTTTTGATGACATATTGGAGCTGTCAATATTGAGTATTCCTTTAACTGTAATATTACATATAGATCTAATCTCAGGTATTTTTTCTAAAAGTAATTCTCCATTAACTCCAGGTGTAAGTCCATCATTACTTTTAATACATGCAATAGTCCCGCCTGTTGTCAGTAAAAGTATTTTTTTCATAAAATGATGCCTCCATAAGTTGTTTTTTATTCTCATAGACTCTCTTTTGCAGATGCACTAAATGATCACATATAAGTTTCTGCGCAGAATCAATATTTCTATTTAACATCTCAGATGCAATATTTATGTGTTCTTGCTTTTCATTTGAAAAAAGTAAATGACGGCTATCATAAATTAATATTCTAGAAAGATTTTCAAACACATTTTCTGCCATCTGATATAACATTTCATTATGTCCTGCTTTTATTATGGACATATGAAATTTGTCATTAAGATAATTGAATTCATCTATTTTTCTTACATCAAAATTATCAGGAAATTTTTCTGCAAGATGTAAAATACTTTTAAGTTCCTCATCCGAAGCTTTTAAAATAGCTTTCTTAGCTGATTCTTTTTCAAAAATCATCCTCATTTCAAAAGATTCCTGCATATTCTGTTCTGTAATTGGTTTTACAAAATACCCTTTTCTCGGAAAAGATGTCAAATACCCTTCTAGCTCTAATGCTGTAAGTGCATCCCTTATTGGAGTTTTGCTTACATTATATTTATTTGCAAGTTCAGACAAAGTTATGAATTCTCCATCTTTTATTCTGAGTTTAAGAATATCAGATTTTATCTTTAGGTAAATTTCTCTTGCATATGACATATGAGATTTCTGCATTTATTTTCTCCTTAAAATCCCACTGATATATCAGTTTAAATAAATAAAAAAAGCAATAAAACATTTATTTTCTCATAAATGCTTCATTGCTTTATTGGGTTTAGTATACTTTATAATTATTTATTTGTCAATATAATTATTTATTAACTATTACTTTTTTCAAAACTTTCTTTATCTACTAAAACATAAGAAGTATGTGCTGGTAAAATAACTTTTGAATTTTTAACTTCATCAAGTTTTTCTACACCTGCATTATCTTTATTAACAACAGTAACCCATCCATCTTGTGGAAGTGTAACTTCAACTGAATCATTACTTGAGTTAAACATTACTGCTATTTTAGACCATGAATCATTAGCTTTACTTCCATCTATTACATATGCAACAACATTACTTCCCTTAAAGTCTTTTCCTTCTTCTAAGAATTTTAAGTTGTTTTGTATATCTTCTGTGCTATCCATTCTAAATGCTTTATGCTCACTTCTTAATTTTAATAGTCCTTTATAATAATCATATAAACTACTAAATTCTGAAATTCTTTTCCAGTCAAGTTTATTTACGCTATCTGGTGAATTATAGCTGTTTCCATTAAATGTTCCATCAGGATTTGTTTTAGTTCTTGCAAATTCTTCTCCTGCCTGCATAAATGGTATTCCTTGAGATGTTAAAACTATTGCAGCTGACATTTTATTTCTATCTATAAGTTCACTTTGTGAAAGATCCTTGCCAGTTGTATTTAATTTATCCCATAAAGTCATGTTATCATGGCATGACGCATAATTAATTGTCTGATATGGTTCATTAGCCCATGGCTTTTCTGAATAATTAACATTTGAATAGTCTATTCCATCATGCTGAGTAGATGCTACTACACCAAATTTTATTGTATCTTCACAATTTGCTTTTCCAAGTAAAAATGCATCATCATTATCATCAAATACATTTCCTCTTAATCCATCTCTTAAATCATCACTAAATGCACCAATTTGCATTTCTCCAAATTTAGGCATATTTGCCTTTAAAGTTTGTTTAGATGAATCGAGTGAAGAAGATGAGCCTGTCCATCCTTCTCCATATAATAATATTTTATTATCAATTTTATCTAACTCAGTTCTTATTTCTTTCATTGTATCAATATCATGAACTGCCATTAAATCAAATCTAAATCCATCTATATGATATTCGTCAGTCCAGTATTTAACAGAGTCAACAATTAACTTTCTAACCATAAAACGATCAGATGCTGTTTCATTTCCACATCCAGAACCATTTGAAAAATTACCATTCTCATCTTGTCTATAATAATAATCAGGAACAGCAAGGTTAAATAATGAATCTTCTGTAGCTCCTGTATGGTTATAAACAACATCCATAATTACTTTTATACCATTTTTGTGAAGTTCTTTAACCATCTCTTTAAACTCAGTTATTCTCATCTTTCCATCATAAGGGTTCATTGAATATGAGCCTTCTGGTACACTATAATTCTGTGGATCATATCCCCAGTTATATTGACTGTTATCATCTTTTGTTTCATCAATTGATCTAAAATCAAAAGATGGCATTATCTGTACAGTATTTATTCCAAGTTCTTTAAGATGATCAATTCCTGTCTTTATATCAGTACCAGAAACCGTATTACTTTTTTGCCATACACCTTCATATTTTCCTCTATACTCTATACTAACTCCTGAATTTTCATCAATTGAAAAATCTCTTATATGCATTTCATATATTGTTGCATCAGTAGGATTTTTAAGTTCTGGTCTTTTATCTTCATTCCATCCTTCAGGATTTGTTTCTTCAAGATTAACTACCATCGATCTTTTTCCATTTACACCTACTGCTTTTGCATATGGATCTGTGACTTCATTTTCTTTTCCATTATTTTTTACAATATAATTGTAATAACATCCATCAAGGTCACCATCTACAGAAGCTTTCCAAATACCATTATCTTCTTTTTTCATCTCAATTTTCTTTTCTGCAGGACATTTATAAGTTTTTCCATTAGTCCCATAAAGATTAAGATATACGCTTTCTGCTACTGGAGCCCATAAAACGAAATCTGTTTTTTCAGGTGTATATATAGCTCCAAGTTTTCCATCATATTTAAATGTTTGCTCAAACTTACTGCTATCATATATTTTACCAAATTCAGCCTGACATTCATCACAGCCTGGTATAACAACAGAATATTTTTTATTTAAATCTAGTCCATTTACTGTCTTTATATTACCTGATATTCCATCTTTATTTATTGAGATAAAATATAAGTCACTATTAATAGGTTGTCCATTTTCTTTTAAAATAATTCCTTTTGTACTATCAAGTTTTCTATTAAGCTTAAAATTTATATTATTTGTTGTTTCAATTTTTAAAGATGTTATTTCTGTTTTCTTAATTGGCTGATCTGGTGTAGTATACACTTTTTCATCACCTTGAACTAAATATATGTTAATTTCACCTTTATTATTTGCATATGCAAGATCTACAGACCTATCTATATCTGTATCTTTTTCAGTCCATGAATCTCCACCTTTTCTCACTATAAATGATATAGATTTCTTACCTTTTACATCACTTTTAATAACTTCTGCAATTTGTCCATATTTATCACTTTTAGCAAAGCCATATCCTGCACCGTCTGAATCATCTGTCCATGACCATACATCCCAATTATCATAATTTTCATCGCCTCTGTAATAATGAACATTAAGTTTTACAGATGCAAAATCTCTATTTATCTTTTTATCAGTTCTAGAAACGTTTCCATCATTATCATTTATAATACTCTCTGTGTCTCCTAAAGTTAAGTCAACACTTTCATCACCTGTTGCTTTTTCTTTCCAGTCGCCTTTACGAACTATATAGAAAAGCTCTCCAGAATTTTTATCTGCTTCAACAATAGCAAATTTTCCTTGGTCATCCTGACCTATAAAATCAACCTGTTTTCCATCTTTTCCTTTCTCCCATGTCCATAAATTCCAACCATCATAATTAGAATCCTGTCTGTTATAACGAATTTTTACTAACACTTTTTCAGTATTTTCAGCTGCATTTACATTTTTTACAGGCATTTGAAAAAATGCAAAGAAAAAGACAGCTAATGTAATTAAAGCTATTGTCTTTTTTAACTGTTTCATAAATCTACCCCCTTTAAAACGTTTACTAAAATTATTATACCACTATTTAAATCATTTACAATACAGTATTAACTATAAATACCTTTATTTGATAAATATTAGTTTAATAAAAAAGCGTACTAATGAAAACTATCATTAATACGCTAAAAATTTTATGTATAAAACTTATTCTTCTTCGTTCATAAGTCCAAGCTTGTCAAAAATAATAAAGCTTACATTTAAAAGTATTCCAACTATTGTTGCAAGACCCATTCCTTTTATTTCTATACTTCCAAGCGATAATGTTATTCCACTTAATCCAACAACAAATATAACAGAAGCTAAAATTAAATTTCTTGATTTAGCAAAATCAACTTTTTCTTCTATAAATGTTCTAAGTCCAGATGTGGCAATTGTTCCAAATAGAAGCATACTTACTCCACCGATTACTGGGCTTGGAATTGTAGTTATAAGTGCTGATATCTTTCCTGAAAATCCTAATATAATCGAAATTACCGCTGCACCACAAATTACATATACACTATAAACTTTAGTAAGTGCCATTACACCTATATTCTCGCCATATGTAGTTGTAGGAACTGATCCAAACATTCCTGAAATTACTGTTGAAAGACCATCTCCTAAAAGCGATCTATGAAGTCCTGGATCTTCCATTAAATCATGTCCAATTATACTGCTTGTTACTTTAAGATGTCCTACATGCTCTGCTACAACAACAAATGTTGCTGGCAATATTGTAAGCATTGCATTTGAATCAAAATGTGCTACTTTTATATTTGGCATAATAAAAAAGTTTGCCTGTGTTACTGCTGAGAAATCAACTATTCCCATAATACATGAAGCTATATATCCTATTATTACTCCTAAAAGAAGAGGAATAACTTTAAGAAATCCTTTTAAAAGTACATTACACAATATGACACTTACAAGTGTTATCATTGAAATAATAACCCACTGCACATTAAGTTCTGGAGAATTACTTCCTCCAACTGGAAATCCTGCCATATCAGCAGCACTAGGTGCAAGTTCAAGACCAATTATAGTAATTATTGATCCCATTGCTGCAGGTGGAAGTAGTTTATTTATCCAGCCAATTCCTGTATAACCAACAGAAATTGCAATAATTGAAAATACTACTCCTGTAGCAACAAATCCACTTTGAATTGTTTCAAAATCATATCCCTGAGCATATAAAAGTAAAACTGGTGATATAAAAGCAAAACTTGATCCTAAATAAGCTGGTATTTTTCCTTTAGTAATAAACACATATAAAAGTGTTCCTATTCCATTAAAAAAAAGGACGGTTGCGGGGTCAATATTAAAAATTAATGGAACTAATACCGATGCTCCAAACATTGCAAATAAATGTTGGATACTAAGTGGTATTCCTTTAGTTAAAGGTAGTTTCTCATTAACTCCTACGCAATCATCTTCATTCATTAAAGTATTATCTTTATTCATTTTATCATCTTCCTTTCTTAGTTTCTCAGAACTAAATTAAAAGCACCTCACATAAAATATCACTAATAATTTATTCTGTCAAGATTTTTTAATTTGCTAAAGACATTAATTATGCTAATATTTTGCCTCCATTATGCTATTTTATGAATATATAATAATTTGATAAAAAAATCCCCAGCACTGTGCTGAGGATTTTTTTTATATTATTTTACAACATGAATATGGGATAAATTTTTTCTTTTATTCGCTCTTATTAATGTACTTTTAGAAATTCCTGTTTTTTTTACAACCTGCGTATAACTATAATTTCCACCATTTATACACAAAAGTTTTAACGCTCTATCTAACTCATCTTCAGTATAATTTCTTCTATGATTAACAGATTTTGTATTTCTATCAATTCCTTTTTCCTTTATTCCTGACTTATTAAAAAGTTTTATTGCCTTTACCTTATTAGTAATATCTTTATGTTCATCAAGAAATGTTGTAAATGCATTTTGTATAAGATTAAGTTTATCCATAGTATCTATTACCCCTATATTTAATATCTTAACCTTACCACCTTTATCTAACAGTATTTTAAATATGTCACATGCTTCCTTAATTGTTTTTCCGACTCTATTAAGGCGAGCTATTATTAAAACATCTTCTTCATTAAGATCTTTTAAAAGTTCATAAAGTCTCTCTTTTTTCTCCTGATCCTTTTCTTCGATAACTTTTTCACATCCATTATTAAATAATGAAAAAATCTCTTTCTCTCTAAGTGAACTGTTCAATATATTCGTATAACCATAAATCTTACCCATAAATTTACACCCACTTTAATCTTAATATTAGATATTACAATTATATACCTTTTTACAAATATTGGCAATAAAAAAGAACCTATAGAAATAGTCGTTTTTAAATACCTATTTCTACGGTTCAATTGCAAATTCTACATCTATTTTTTATTTCTTGTAAATTATGATATTAAACATAATTTACAAGAAATGCATACTGCTTAGCAAGTTCTTTTCTATACCAATCTGTCTTTATTATACTTAAGTATGCATCTATAACTTTCTTTATCATAGACTCTTTAGTAAGTTGTAAAATCATCGCTAAAATAAAGAATGCTACTACAGCAAGAACAATTAAATATCTTACACTTGTTGCAACTGTATCTAGAACACAAACTCCTACAGATCCTGCTATAACAGCAGCAATTGATGCATATGTACCACTTTGAATATTAGCTTTTGTAGATGAAATTTTCTTATATAAAATTTCTGTTGTATATACATCCTTAAAAAATAAATCAAGCTTGTCTCTATATGTGTCCATAAACTTTTTCTGCATATATATAAGTGCTTTATTATCTTTATCTGATGAAATTCGCATACACATTATAAGAGGATATTCATATTCTTTTATATCATGGAATTCGAATTCGTCTCTTTTTTTTAAGCTAGGAATTTTTACGCAAAGTTCATTATTTGAATCTAGTGTAAGTTCGTAATTATCATTAACTCTACCAACATAATTATCCCTAATAATATTAATACTGTTCATAATTTTTTCATTATGTGCATACTGTCCACTCATTATAGTTAATATTGTCATAAGATTCCACCACCTTCTTTTTTATGTTGTCCCAGCTATATTATATAATTAACTTAATATACATAATCTGTATTTTTCCCTAATTATATCACATATAAAACAAAAATTCATGTACGAGTTTAAATCCATCTGCAATCGTTTATGTTCTTTTAACCATAAGTACATTCTAACACATTGATATGAACTTTTTTAATGTCTATAAAATAAAAACGCAAGCATTTTATTAACGCTTGCGTTCTCATTATGGCGGAGAGAAAGAGATTCGAACTCTCGGTACCTTTAAACAAAAATACAATGATTTTCGAGACCATCGCTTTAAACCGCTCAGCCATCTCTCCTTAATAATATTATTATATTACTAAATGTTATTATTTATCAATATTGTGAATTTTACGTCTATCATTAAAAAATTCAGTCATAATGTCAGAACATTCTTTATCATACTCCCACTTAACATCAACAAAAGAATTAAGTTCTCTGCTATCAGTAATATTAATTACGGAACCACAGGCACCCATATCTTTATTAAATGTTCCTATGTGAACTCTAAGTATTCTGCTTTGAACTATAGCTGCTGCACACATAGGACATGGCTCTAAAGTAACATACATTTCGCAGCCATTAAGTCTCCAATCTCCTAGCTTCTTCGTAGCTTTATTAATTGCAAGAATTTCTGCATGTGCAATCGGATTTTTAAGCTTCTGTTTAAGATTATGAGCTTTTGCCAATATTTTTCCATCCTTTACAATCACACATCCAACAGGTATTTCTCCTTCTTTTTTGGAAATAAGCGCCTCTTTTTTTGCAATCTTCATAAAATCAGCTGATTCAATCATTTCCATCTCCATCATTTTCTTCATTATTTTCGATTTCTCTATTTACATAGACTTTTACTTTCTTAACTCTGTTCTTATCAACACTTTCAACTTTATACGTAATATCCTTTATTGTAACCTCTTCTCCCTTTTCAGGTATTCGTCCAAGTTCTCCTATTATAATTCCTCCAACAGAATCAAATTCTTCTGATTCTAAATCCATATGAAGAAAATCTCCAAGATCATTAAGTCTTATACTTCCATCAACAACATATTCGTTCTTGTTTATAACTTCTAAAGACTTTTTATCTTCATCATATTCATCTTCAATTTCTCCAACAATTTCTTCAACAAGATCTTCAATTGTGACAACACCTACAGTTCCACCATATTCATCAAGAACTACTGACATTGGATTTCTTGTCTTTTTCATTTCTTTAAAAAGTTCTACTATCTTTTTAAATTCAAATGTATAAAATGGTTCTCTTATATAATCTGTAACTTTAAAATTTTCTTTAAGATTTTCTATCATAGCAATATCTTTTATGTTTAATATTCCTATAATATTATCAATTGTCTCATCATAAACAGGAATCCTTGAAAACTGCTCATTTTTTATAACATCAAGCACTTCATCATACGTAGATTCCTTGTCTATTGCGATAACATCAACTCTCTGAACCATTACATCCTTAACTTGAAGATCAACAAAATCAAATACGTTGAAAATCATTTCCTTTTCAACGTATTCAAGAACACCTTCCTCTTCACTAACGCCTACCATTGTCTTCAATTCCTCTTCTGTAATAGACGTTTCATCTGATTGAGGTCTGCCTCCTAAAAGCCTTATAAATACCGCTGAAACTATATTAAAAATGTACACAAACGGAGTTAAAACTATAACTATATATTTTATAGGTCTTATTACTTTAAGACTTACTTTTTCACACATCTGCTTGGCAATTGATTTTGGAGTTATTTCACCAAAAATAAGTATAAGTATAGTCATAATTCCAGTTGCTATTCCAACCCCTCTACTCCCTGCAAGAGTAGTTGCAACTACAGTTGCAAGTGATGAAGCCAAAATATTTACAACATTATTTCCTATTAAAATTGCTCCTAATAGCTTATTTGGATTGTCTATAAGTTTTTCTACAAGTTTTGCATTCGGAACTTTCTCATCAACCATATGTCTTAATCTTATTTTGTTAATAGACATAAGTGCTGTCTCTGACATCGAAAAAAATCCAGATAATATTATTAAAACTATTAATATTAATATTTGTACCGTTAACGGACTGGGTTGCAAAAAAAATCACTCTCCTAAAAATATAAAAAATTAATTATTAGCTAATTGCTGTCTATATGTTATTGTAACCATTTTTTCAAATTTTTCATCTAGTGCAAGCTGAATCTTAGACTTATTAGAAAGAACTAATGTATAAATTACAAGTCCATTAATGTTTGTATTATAAAAACCTTTTTTAGAATACTGCTCATTTTTAGGTGTTTTATATACCTTTACTACTTGTTCTTTTAATATTTTCTTCTTTATTCTTCTTATGCTTGCATAATAAATTTTTGTTATTGTTATTGTTCCTTCAAACATTTCATATTCAAAATCTACATAAAATAAATAGCTTGAAATGAAAAGTAAAATTGCTCCTATTTCCATTGCTATTCCAACTACAATTGCAAGTACCAGCATTGGAAAACCTACTATCGCAAAAATAATTGCTAGTTTATGAAGCATTTTACAAAAACTTTTAGGTTTATCTGATGGTATAAATTGTTCAACTACTATTTCATCCACTCTTTTACGCCTCTCTTTTTTTACTTAAATAAAGTATCTACTTATATTATAGTATATCAAAAAATAAAACTTTCTCATAGATATATATTTAATAAGACTTTTCCATTTCCTTTATTTTTCTATAAAGAAAATGCTTTTTATGCTAAATTATGACTAAAAAAATATGTTTCCAATCCAAAATAGTAAAAAAATATGTACCGGATAAAAAATATAAAAAAGATACTTAAGCCCTATGCCTTTTTTATTATTATAAAATAATAAAAGAGGAAGTGCTCCTATCATCATCCATTGACATTGATCGTTAAAAAGACCCTTTCCTGACAAGATAGCACTTAGTAAAAAAATACTTGAAAACAATGTATATATAAGTGAAAATTTTATTTTATTTTCTTTTGTGTAATATAAAATAACTCCAAAAATAACAAAAATAAAACTTCCTTCACATAAAAGAATATTAGGAATCAAAGCGCTGAAAAACATAATTACATCTTTTAGATTTATAAACATTGATAATAATGCACATATTAATGTACTTATTATTTGAAATATAATAAACATTATTAAATATATATTACCTTTTTTCCTATTTTGCTTTCTTATATCAAATATACTACATAAAATTCCTATTAATAACAAAGTAACAAATATATTATTTGATATATACGTATATGGATTTTTATATAAATTATTACAAATAATATTCATAAGCGCCATTATAACTCCAAACATATACATTCTAGTAAGATATAATTTTCTATTATGAGTATAATAAACTCCCCATATCATGCAAAACATAAATACTGGAGCTGAAAGTCTTCCTATATAATGAAACCATATTGGAGTAAATGGAATAAATTCTGCTATATGGTCAACAAGCATTAATATAAGTGCTAGTATTTTTAATTGTGTTCCATTCATGCTTAATTTAATCAATCCTTTCATATGTATTATGCATCAATATACTACTCCTCTAAAAATTTATCCAAAATATTATTTATATATTTTTCACTCTTTTTTGATGGTATTGAGAATTTAGCCATCTTTTTTACCTGTGAATGATTAAAGTTTTTGCTGACATTTCTTACACATGAATCTCCACCTCTTGCTACATAAGTAGTAAATAAATATATATCTTTATCATTAAAATCATTTTCTTTTATAAACTCTTTCATTGCTGGAGGACAATTACTTGCCCAATTTGGGAATCCAAGTATAATTCTATCATATGTATTAGAATTAAAATTATATTCATTTAAAATGTTCTCTTTTTTAAAAAGAATCGACTTTATTCCTTTTAAATATCTAAATAATGGATCACTTGGTATTTCTTTTTTTGTTGTTATTTCTAAAATATCACATTCTAATTTTTTTGATATCATCTCAGAAACAAGTTTTGTCTGACCAGACACTGAATAATATACAACTATACTTTTCATTTTGAAATCCTCTTTCTAAATTAACATATTTTTTCATTTTTGATTATTATTATAATAAAATAATATATTTTTTCACATTATTAGGGATATATTTACTAATAAAAAATTATGCATTTTTTTATTGAATTTTTTCGAAATTAGGATTATAATAATAATCGGTTATTAACCATATAACCTCTCATAAATTCTCAATACCCTTTTATACCATAGTTGAAAGATGGATACCCACCATCTTTCTTTTTTTATTATAACGTAAAATAAAACGACTCGCATTAATAACAAGTCGTTTATTATTTTAAATTGATAATATAATCTATATTATTTTCTTATTTTAATTCTGGCCAATACTCTTTATTAGCTTCAATCATTTCATCTAAAATTTCTTTTGCTTTAGTTGTAGAAGGAATTGTTTTATTAAGTGCAAAAGCTTTTAACGCTTTATCATATGATTTTTCAATAGCTGCATCTACTAATAATGCTTCACAGGCATCCTGCTGCTCAATTAATCCTTTGTAGAATTTAGGAATTTCTCCAACTCTTACTGGTTCAGGTCCTCTTGATGTTATATAAGCAGGAACTTCTACCATTGCATCATCTGGTAGATTTTTAATTGTACCATTATTAGGCACCATTACTAATTGACGCGAACGTGAATCATTAGCTAATGATTCAACAACTTCTACAATAAATAATCCATGAACACCTACAAAGAACTGATTCAAATCAACTTCTTCACCTTTTTTATATGCGTTTGCAGCATCAAAAATATGTTTTTCTCGACCATTTATAACTTGTCTTGCTCTTGTATTATTTATGTCTTCATGTTCAAGTACTTTATCTGGAAATAAATAATACTGCATATATGTGTTAGGAAGATAATCTTTATATAAAGATACAATATATTTAGATGTTTCAAATGTACGTGCCCATGATGGCTCTTTAACTAGTGCATCTTTATAACTTGCTTCTGATAAATATCCGTACTTTTTAACATGTTCTTTCAATTTATCTGTCACATCAATTCCATTTTCTCTAACTTTTGTAAACCAGCCAAAATGATTAAGTCCAAAATAATCAACCTCTATATCTTGTAATTTGCATCCTAATATTTCAGCCATTCTTGCTTCAATTTCTACAGGCATATCACATATATTTAATATTCTAGCATTTGGTCTTAACTTTTGTGTCGCCTTAGCTACAATTGCAGCTGGATTTGAATAATTTACAATCCAATAATTTTTTGATGCATACTTTTCACAGTTATCAATTAATTCAACCATTGGATAAATTGTTCTCATTCCATAAGCCATTCCTCCTGCACCACATGTTTCTTGACCAATAACACCATGTTTAATCGAAATCTTTTCATCTACTTCTCTCATTTTTAATTTTCCAACACGCATTTGTGCCATAATAAAATCAGCATCTTTAAATGCCTCTTTGGGATCTATAGAAACTTTTAATGGAATTTCAGGTCCAAACTGTTTCATAACTTCTTTAACAATAATTGAAACATTATCCTGTCTTTCTTTATCTATATCATATAACCATAATTGGTCTATACCTATTTTTTCTTTTTGCATAAGTAAACTCTTAACTATTCCTGGAGTATAAGTACTTCCTCCACCACATATTACTATTTTTTTCTTCTTCATTTTTAATACCCCCATTTGTTTTTATATTTTAATTATGGATTATTTCTAAATTAATACAATAGATTCAAGGGTTTTGTGATATAAAGTAACAAAAAGAGCTTTAAAAATTAAATGCTCTGTTACTTTTAGTAACAATATAATATAATTTATTTGATGAATTTTTAACTAAGGGAGGCTTTTTTATATGCTATTAGATAAGATGAACGAGAAAAATCTTTTTAATCAAACAGAACAAGCAATTTCTGAATATCTAATAAAAAATATTGATAATATAGACGATTTAACAATTCATAAACTTGCAAAAGAAACATTTACTTCAAACACAACAATCATCAGATTTTGTCATAAACTAAATTTTTCAGGATTTAAAGATATGAAAATACAGTTAATAAAAGAATTAGAAAATTCATATAAGTTCCATAATAATATAAATTATAATTTGCCATTTAAAGAATCCGATTCGGTGAAAGATATTACATTAAAGCTTGCTGAATTATCAAAAGAAATTATTGATTTATCAAGTATTGAATTAAATCAAAAAGATCTTCAAAATGCTCTTGTAAAAATAAATGAAGCAGAAAGAATCTTTATTTTTGGAAAAGGAGATTCTTATATCAGTGCATTATACTTTGCTAATAATATGAAAAGAATCAACAAATATATAATTTTAGCTGATACTCTTCATTCAAGTGCATCAAATGTATTAAATATAAGAAAAAAAGATGTTGCTATTTTCTTAACTTATAGTGGCAATCATTATGATTATACAAAATATTCTATTTTGCTTAGAAAAAAAGGAATATTTTCTATTTTAATAACTTCAGCTAAAAAATCTATTTTAACTAATATCGTTAATTTAACTCTTTTTATTCCTAATCGCGAATCAATAGATTCAAAAATTGCTCCTTTTTCTTCTGAGCTTTCATTTACTTATATTCTAAATATTATATATTCATATATCTTTAAAGAAAACTATTACATAAATTATGAAAATACAAAAAAGAAAGAAAAAAATTCCCAGGAAATATTAAAAAATAATAAGTAATATAAAAATAATAGTGACATAGAGTTTTAATTTATAAAACTCTATGTCACTACTATTTTGGTGTCCTTGCCCGGATTCGAACCGGGGGCCTTCCCCTTAGGAGGGGGACGCTCTATCCAGCTGAGCTACAAAGACAAATAAAAAAATAAAATGCTGATTATTACATTAAAATTCAATGTAATTACTCTATCTATTACAGTATAGAAGAGAAGTCAACAATACTGATTGTATTATATTTAATCAGCATTGTCAACTTTAGACTTAGCTAGTTTAAGCTTTATATTTTTGTTTACTATATTTCTAATTGTATCAACTATTTTTGTTATACATGGGCCCGAAATTCCTATTATAAGAAGAGATATTACCCAGTATTTTAGTATTATTCTATTTAAACTGAATATGAATCTTCCAATTGGAGTTAAAAACGCAAGTAATATTATTCCAAACATTAACATACACAAAATAGTTTTAAACTTTGTAAGCGGTCTTGCTACTCTAAACAAAATAACTATACTTATTCCTGAGAACATTAAAAGCGCAAGTGTTCTACTATATCCAAGTGGAATTTTTCTATATAAACACATTATAAACATTCCAAGTGTAAAAGCTGCAAGTATTATTCCATTAGGAATACTTACTGTAAGAACTCTTCTTAAAAATCCTTTTTTTACTGCACCTTTACTTGGTAAAAGAGCTAAGAAAAATCCTGGTATCCCTATTGTACAGCTTCCTACAAGTGATAACTGTATTGGAAGTATCGGAAAAGGGATCATGAGTATTGAACAGATAAAAGCAAGAATAACTGAATAAACAGTCTTTGATAGAAATAGTTCTGCAACTCTTTCTACGTTGTTTATCTGTTTTCTTCCCTCTTCAACAACTTTTGGAAGTGCAGAAAAATCTGACTTCATTAAAACAAGCTGTGCAACTGCTTTTGTAGCATCGGAACCATTAGCCATTGCAATACCGCAATCTGATGCTTTTAGTGCAAGTACATCATTAACTCCATCTCCAGTCATTGCAACTGTATGCCCTAATTTTTTAAGTGCAATTACTATTCTTTTCTTTTGATGTGGAGTTACTCTTCCAAATATAGCTGTATTTTTTACAGTTCTAAGAAATTCATCTTCATCTTCTGGAAGCATTCCTGCATTTATGTATTTATCAGAATTTTTTACTCCGGCACGTCTTGCAACTTCTGCTACTGTAACTGGATTATCTCCTGATAGAATTTTAACATCAACAGAATGTTCATTAAAATATCTTAATGTTTCTTCTGCTTCGTCTCTTATGATATCTTCAATTACTATAATCGCTTCAGGTTCAACTATGCCTTCTAACTCCTCTGTTATAACATCTTTTTTAATATGTGCAAGAAGCAGAACTCTTTTCCCTTTTTTTGCCTCTTCATCAACAGAATCTCTAATTATTTCATAATTATTTTTTAATACTATTTCAGGTGCTCCAAGTACCCATGTACCTAATTTTTCAAATGTTGCTCCGCCCCATTTACGTTTTGATGAGAACGGAATCTTAGATATGCATTTATCACTTGTCTGAAAATCTGAATACTTATCTAATATCGCATTTTGAGTAGGATTTTTGCTTGGAAGGTTATTTACAAGTAAAGCAAGTACATTATCTATTGTCTCTTTCTTCTCTTTTCCTATATTCTTTATAGAGCTTAATTTTAGTTTTCCCTTAGTAAGGGTACCTGTTTTGTCAAGACATAATACATCTACTCTTGCAAGTATCTCTGTTGCACAGAGCTGCTGAACAAGTGTATCAAACTTAGACAGTTTTATTACTGCCACTATAAAAGTGGCGCTTGTGAGAAGTACAAGTCCTTCAGGAATCATTCCTATTATGCCTCCAACTGTACCAATAACAGCTGCCTGCCATGTTGTTCCTTTTATATTAAGCTGTGTTATAGTAAGAAGTATAGAAAGTGGAATTACTATCCATATTATTACTTTGAAAATTTTATTTATTGATGTCTGAAGCTCTGAATTAATTATTTTAAACTGTTTTGCCTCTTCTGCAAGACTTGATGAATATGTTTCTTTTCCAACTTTTGTTACTGAAATAAAACCTTCTCCTGCAACTACAAAACTTCCTGAATAAAGCTTATCCTTAGGATTTTTAAATATTGAATCAGATTCTCCTGTAAGCATCGATTCATCTATTTCTATTCCATCGCCATCAATAAATTCAGCATCTGCAAGTATCTGCATCCCTGATTCTATGTATAATATGTCTCCAAGAACTATTTTCTGTGCTGGAATTTCTATTATATGTCCGTTTCTAACAACTTTTGCTTTAGCTAAACTTATAACTGAAAGCTTTTCTAATATGTCTTTTGCTCTTACTTCCTGAGCAACTCCTATAATCGTATTTACTACTATTACTCCTACAAATATAGAATTTTTAGGAGAACCTGCTATTATTACAACTATTGCAAGTATTATATTAATAAGATTAAAACTCGTAAATAAATTTGCCCTAAGTATCTGCCATATTGTTCGTGATGGTGCTTTTGGTATATAATTTACTTTGCCATCTTTTATAAGGCGCTTAACTTCTTCATCGTTAAGTCCCTTTATATTAAATTTTTTTAATTTTTTATCTTCTAAAGTCAATATTTTTTCCTTTCCCTAATTAATACTTTATATAATATAAGCTTACATATTTATATTATATCCAATTTTAATTATTTTTGTCTTAATTAATACTTAAACTTTTAAATTAATAAAATATATAATATAATTTTTATACTGGGTATTATAAAGTTATGAGATATTTTCTACTAAAGGATGTGTAAAATAATGATAAGAAACATTATATTTTTCCCATTACTACTACTTAGTCTAGTTTTAGTATCAATCCCTATACCTTTAATCAAATACTATGAACGTAAGGGACTTAACGAAAAAAAATTAAAATTTGTTCATAAATATACCTCAAAATGGGCAAACTTCGTAATAAGGATTACTGGAGCTGAGGTAACAGTAAAAGGTCTTGAAAATATACCTAAAAATCAGACAATATTATTTGTTGCTAATCATCAAAGCGATTTTGACATTCCTCTTTTAATAAGCTCAATAGACGTTCTAAAAGGATTTATAGCTAAAAAAGAAATGGAAACTTGGCCTATTATAAGCACATGGATGAAATTATTAAACTGTGTATTTATGGATAGAAGCAATTTAAGACAATCTGCCCATTCAATTATGCAGGGAGTTACTAATTTAAAGAATGGATATTCTATGGTAATTTTCCCAGAAGGTACTAGAAGTAAAGGAGGTCCTGTCGGAGACTTTAAAGGTGGCAGTTTTAAATTAGCTACTAAATCAAAATGTCCGATTGTGCCTATTACAATAAATGGATCTAGTAATCTATTTGAAGGAAATAATAATAAAATACATTCTGCAAAGGTAAATCTTATAATTCATGCTCCAATTTATGTTACTAATTTATCAAAAGAAGAAGAGGAAAATTTAAAAATAACAGTAAGAAACACAATTATATCAGGAATGTAATCTTTAATAAACTTATTCTTTCTTAATTCCTTATTTAATGGTATAATGGTATGATATGACTGATAATAAATCACACAATTTAAAGTATAGAAACGAGGATAATTAATGAACGAAAATACATTTAAAGATCTTGGTCTTAATGAATCCATTTTAAAGGCAGTTACTGATCTAGGATTTACTAAACCATCACCTATTCAGGAAAAAAGTATACCTGCAGCACTTACCGGAGCAGACCTTATTGGGCAGGCACAAACAGGTACAGGAAAAACAGCAGCATATGGTTGTCCTATTCTTAATAATATTAAAAATTATGATAATAATGGAATAAAGGCACTTATTATAGCTCCTACAAGAGAACTCGCTGTTCAAGTAAAAGAAGAACTCGGAAAGCTTTCTAAATATGAAAAGGTAAATACTTTAGCAGTTTATGGAGGAGACTCTATTGAAAGGCAGATAAGAAGTTTAAAAAAGGGAAATATTGATATTGTTGTTGGAACTCCAGGAAGACTTCTTGATTTAATAAAAAGAAAATGTCTACATCTTGAACATATAAAACATCTTGTTCTTGATGAAGCAGATGAAATGCTCAATATGGGATTTATTGAGGATATTGAATCAATATTAATACATACTCCACAAGACAGACAGACTCTTCTATTTTCTGCAACAATGCCAGATCCTATTGCTAAAATAGCTAAAAAATATATGAAGGCAGATGCAGAAACAATAAAAATAAAGAAGAAATCACTTACTGTATCAAAAATTAAGCAAAGTTATTTTATGGTCAACAACAAACATAAGTTCGAAGCATTATGCAGAATACTTGATTTGGATGATCCAAAATGTGCAATTATTTTCTGCAGAACAAAAAGAGGCGTTGATGAACTTGTTCTTCAGCTTCAAGCAAAAGGATATATGGTTGAAGGAATGCATGGTGATATGACACAGACTCATAGACTTGCAACTCTTGATAAATTTAAAAAAGGTGCTTTAAGCATACTTATTGCAACTGATGTTGCTGCAAGAGGAATTGATGTTGAGGATGTTACACATGTAATAAACTATGATCTTACACAAGATGTTGAATCTTATGTACATAGAATAGGAAGAACAGGAAGAGCAGACAAAGATGGTATTGCGTATTCGCTTATAACACCAAAAGATTTCTCAATGCTTAAACAGATTCAGAAATATACTAAGAGTGAAATTAGCCAAATTCCTGTACCTACTGCTAAAGAAATTGCAGAGAAAAAATCTCTTAAAATTATATCTGATGTGGAAGAAGCTGTTAAAAAGGACGAATTTTCAAAGTTTATTCCAGCTGCATCAAATCTTTTGGAAAAATATAATCCTGAAGATATAATAGCATCACTTTTAAAGATTAAATATGATGAACTTAACATTTTTGAATACACTTCTAATAAACTCGATTCTCCAGCTGCTAGCAAAAATGAAACTCGTTTATTTTTCTCAGTTGGAAAAAGAGATAGAATTAATCCAAAGATGTTAATAAAATTCATAATAGAAAAAACAAGTATAAATTCTTCATTAATAGGACAAATAGATCTTATGGATAACTTCTCTTTTGTAAGCGTTGATTCAAAGGCTTCTGAGAAAATCTTAAATAAATGTCCTGGTAAAAAATTAAATAACAAAAAAGTAAATGTAGAAATTGCTAATAAAAAAAGAAAATAAGCTAATAAAACAGGCAGTTTATTATAGATTAAAATCTATAATAAACTGCCTTTAATTTAATAGAATCTTTATTTATTTCCTTCAATATAATCAACATCTACTACATTATTAGAACTTTCAATAGCTGCATATTTTTTAGGCATTAATATTTTTAGTACTCCATTATCAATAGACTTGACAAGCTTTGAAGTATCTATATCCTCTATATTATTAAAATCTTTGCTATATCTACGCTTTATATATTTAGGATAGTAGTAGTCATCATTTTCTTGTTCTATTTTATTTAGATTGATAGTAATGATTCCTGGATCATATTTTATACTGACTTCCCTTAAATCAATTCCAGTCAAATCTATAGTGAGTATATACATATCTCTATGTTTCTGAAGATCAATGAATGTATCATCATAAGATATCCTTGGAATAGACTCCTTATATTCATCATGAAACGTGTCTTCATTGTAAGGATAATTTGAGTAACCACTTATAAATATATTTATATCCACACTTCCTATAACAGAACTAAAAAGATCCGATAATCCATTCAGTCCTGATCCAAAAGGAAATAATCCAAACATTTTAAACCTTCCCTAAAAATACTATCTCTTTAATATATTATTTTTAAAGGTAAATTTTGTTCGTATATTTTATATAGCTGAATTTCCTCTTTCACCTGTTCTGATCCTTACACATTCTTCTATATTTGTTACAAATATTTTTCCGTCTCCAACTTCACCTGTTCGTGCCACTTCTGAAATTAATTTTATGACTTCTTCTAAACGTTCATCTTCAATTACTATTTTTACTTCGATTTTAGGAAGCACATTTGTTATTACTTCACTACCTCTATAATATTCTTTCCAGCCATGCTGTTGGCCACATCCCATTACTTGACTTATTGTAACACCATTTATCTTATTTTTCTTTAAAGCATCTTTTATCTCAACAAGTTTTTCAGGTCTTATAATTGCCTCAATTCTTTTCATTTCGAATTTCCTCCTGATTTTAATCTAATCCATTAAATGCAGGATAAGCAGATTCACCATGTTCACATACATCAAGTCCACTTGCCTCTTCATGCTGTCCTACACGTATATCCATAAATAATTTTATAACTTTTATTATAATAAATGTCATAACGCCTGCAAATACGATTGTAAAAACTATACTTATTATTTGAGCCACAAATAAATGATAATCTCCATATATTAATCCATTCCATGTAGCTACATCATTAACAGATTTATTTGTAAATATTCCAGTAGCAATACCTCCCCATACTCCTCCTATTCCATGGCATCCAAATGCATCTAAAGAATCATCATATCCAAATTTATTCTTTATCTTTCCCATGAATAAGAAACATATTGGAGATACTAGTGCTCCAATTATAATTGATGACCATATTGGTACAAAACCTGCACCAGGTGTAATAGCTACAAGTCCAACAACACATCCAGTTGCAGCTCCAAGTAACGTTGGTTTTCCATGTTTAACTTTTTCAATAAGCATCCATGTAAGCATTGCAGCACCAGCTGAAGTATTTGTAGTCATAAACGCATGAGCAGCTAACGGACTTGCAGAAAGAGCACTTCCAGCGTTAAATCCAAACCATCCGAACCATAAAATAGACGATCCAAGTACAACTAAAGGAATATTATGAGGCTTATATGAAACCATTCCATATCCCCTTCTCTTTCCAAGCATAATACATGCAACAAGCGCAGAAATTCCTGAACTTATATGTACAACATTTCCTCCAGCAAAATCAAGTGCTCCAAGTTCTTTTAAAAATCCGCCTACTCCCCATACCATGTGAGCAAGAGGATAATATACAACAATAAGCCATATAGTTATAAAAATAAACAAAGCTGAAAATTTCATTCTTCCAGTAAGCGCTCCTGTTATAAGTGCAGGTGTTATAATACTGAACATCATCTGAAATATAGCAAATAAAAGCTGAGGAATATTAGATGCATAATCTGCATTAACTTCTGCCCCAACTCCATTAAGTCCAATAAAATTAAATCCTCCTATAATTCCATGAAAATCAGTACCAAATGATAAAGAATAACCTATAATAACCCAAAGTACAGATGCAAGTCCGCAAATAAAAAATGAATTCATTATAGTATTTAGTACATTCTTTCTTCTAACCATTCCACCATAAAAGAAAGCAAGTCCTGGTGTCATAAAAAATACAAGTGCTGATGAAATTAGTATAAAAGCACAATCACCTAAATTAATATTCATTAAAAAAACCTCCGAATTCCGCATATTAATTCTATGGAAATTTATGTATAAATTTCAATAAAAAAAGAGCCCAAAAGGAGATAACCCTTTTTGAACTCCATTGTTCTCTTTCATTTTATATAGTATAGTAAGTCATCATCTCTTGTCAATAACTTTTTTAAAACCTATTCTTTTTAAGTAATTTTAGATACTTTATTTAAATTCTTAGCTTAATATTTAATTTTTATTTATTTTATTATTTTTTGTAATATTAAAAAACTCTTATACTAAAACTAGTTCAGTATAAGGTTTTTTAGTCAGTTATTCTATTTAATTATTTATTTCAAATGATTCACAATCAGTACATTGATCCATTTTAGGACTAGCTTCATGAGTTCCTATTTGAATTTCGTTTAATGTACAATACTGCTCAGATCCATCATGATACTTGCAGTTGTGAACTGAACATTTTATGCTTTGATTTATACTCATTTATATCAACTCCTTATTATTTTTTACAATAAGTAGTTTATACTTTTTCGTATATTTTATTCATTCTATTTTAAAATTCTATCTAATTCTTTTTTAAGATCATCTGTAATATTTACAAGAGGAAGTCTTACCTCATCACTATCTATAAGACCTAATTCCTTTAAACAATATTTAAGTGGTGTTGGATTAGGCTCACTAAATAACATTGGTATAAATTTATATAATTGTTTCCATTTTACTAATGCCGCTTTTAAATCATTTTTCTTAACTAAATTAAATACATCTATAAATTCCTTTGTTCTAAGACTTGCAGATGCCATTATTCCTCCATCTCCGCCCAGTGCAAGTGTTGTATAAAATAATGCATCTTCACCAGTAAGAACTGAAAAATCATCTGGTTTATTAAGTAAAAATTCTGTAGACTGTTTTATATCTCCTGAACAATCTTTCATACCTACCACATTTTTTAGCTTTGAAAGTTTATACAAAGTTTCATTTTCAATATTAATGCCTGTTCTATATGGTATATTATAGATAAGCATATTTAAATCAGTTGATTCAGAAATTGCTTTAAAATGCTCATATATTCCTCTTTGACCAGGTCTTGAATAATATGGAGCTACAGACAATATTCCGTCCACCTTACTATTTTCAGCTATCTTTAATTTTTTTATAACTGTGCTCGTATTGTTTCCACCAAGTCCTACTATAACCGGTACTCTTCCTTTATTATATTCCATTGTTTTTTCTAAAATTTCCTGATATTCATCATCAAGAATAGTTGGACATTCTCCGCTTGTCCCAAGAGGAATTAAACCACTAACCCCTTGATTTATATAATAATCTACAATTTGTTTGTATGATTTAAAATCAACTTTTCCTTCCTTAAATGGCGTTATTAACGGTATAAATACTCCTTCAATCTTCATAAATATTACTCTCCTATTTCTAAAATTTTAAATAAGAAAACCCGCCACAAATACTGACGGGTAGAGTTTTACTGCATAAGTAGCAAAATAGAATTTTACTATTCCTTTTGTAGCTCTCCACTTTCGTGACAGTTATGCACATATTATATACATACCCAAAAATATAACTTTGCATGAAATATTTCTTCGGCTAATTACACCTTTTTTTATTACTCATTGTCTGCCGACTCGTAATAAATACTATTTATAAAAAGCACCTCTACCTTAGGCTTTCATTATTCATTTATTCTTGGAATTAATTATATCACTCCTTACCTATATAATCAAACATTATATTTATTTAAAAAATAATTGGAATTTCATTCTAATAATGCTACAATTATAATAAAACAGTTATAATATTATAATTATATAGATTTATCTATGGGAGTGATAATTATGAACCTCAAGAAAAGAAATAATAATACCAAAGTAAAGAAACAAAAAACTATAAAATCAAAACTAATATTATTAATGCTTTCAATATCAATTATTCCTATTGTAATCGTATCTATTATTTCATTATCCCAAATTAATTCAATAACTTCTTCAAATTTTGAATCAACAAGTACAGAAACGACTGAGAATTCAAAGGATTTATTAGATATACAATTTCAATCAATTATAAATTCAATAAAATCGTTTGCGGATGATGATCTTTTTTCTTTTGGGGCTTTTGAAAACGATACTACTATTGATTCTATGCCTCAAATTAAAAATAATTTACGATTAATTAAAAATTCAAATAATTCAATACTGTCATGTACTTTTACTCTTGCAAAAAGTAAAAGCACTTATACGTATCCTGAAGAAATGGCTATTGATTCAAAAGATCCAACATCAATAGAAAGTTATAAAGGTGGTCTATCATATGCTTCATCGCATAATCCTTTTATTACTAACATCTATAAGAGTTCAATAACTGGAAATGACTGTGTAACTATTTCTTACGGAATCAGAACTAACAATGAAAATGTTGGTGTTATATCTGTTGATCTAGATCTTCAAGGATTATCAGAATCATTAACTAATATCCTTGGAGCAAATAATAATTATACTTTTATCCTTACTGATAGTAATGGAGAAATAATTGCAAGTACAGATGAAAATATAGTAACTGCAAATGACGTTAAGAATTATTCTATATGGGAAGAGATTGCATCAAATGTAAGAGGAACAGATACATTTTCATTAAATAGCAAGAAATATTTTGCATCATATGAAACATCTGATACTACCGGATGGAAATTTATATGCACTATTCCTGAAAGTGTTCTTACAAAATCACAAAGATCATTATTTGTATATTTTCTTTTAATTTTAATACTTGCCATTACATGCATAGTACTTGTAAGTGGTATATTTTCAAAAAAGATTGCAAATAATATTCAATTAATAAAGAAATCACTTATTGAAGCATCAAAAGGAAACTTTAATACTTCAATAAAAGTTAATTCTGGTGATGAGTTCGATGAACTTGCAGAAAGCTTTAATAAAATGTCGACTAACATTTCTTCATTACTTGGAAATGTTAATTTATCCGCTCAAAACGTAAGTTCTTCGTCTGTAAAATTAAATGATATGAGCAAAAGTTTATCAAGTTCAATATCAACTGTAAATGATTCAACAAGTAAAATTGCATTAGGGACAAGTAAGTCTACAGAAGATATCGATATACTTACATCAAGCATGAATAATGTTTCTGACTCAGTTAACAGTATCGATAGCCTAACTGAAAATGTAAATGCCATGGCAAATAAAGCTAATATACTTTCAAATGACGGTCTTGAAATAATAAAATCATTGATAGAAAAATCAACTGAAACTAAAAATAATACATCACAAGTTGATTCAATTATAAATTTAATATTCAAAAGCGTACAAAAAATAGGTAAAATGAATGAAAGCATCACCAAGATAACAGAACAAACTAATATGTTATCATTAAATGCATCAATTGAAGCTGCAAGAGCAGGAGAATCTGGAAAAGGATTTGCAGTCGTTGCAAATCAAATTAAAAAGCTTGCAGAAATGACAGCTGATTCTGCCTCTAATATTAATGCAACTGTTAAAGACATTAATCAAAATGTTCTAAATGCAGTTAATAAATCAAAGCAAACTGTACAAGCTGTTGAGCATCAAGAACATTCGGTAAAAGAATCAGAGACAATATTTACGAATATAATTTCTTCAATAAATTCATTAAGTCTTAAAGTTAATAATATTGCTAATGACTTAAATACCTTATCATCTAAGAAAGATGAAGTATTAAATCAAGTTTCAAATATTTCAAACATTGTTAACGACACTTCAGAAGGTGCATCTAAAGTATCATCATCTTGTGAAAAAGTTAATGATACAACAGTGAAATTCTTTGAAGCATCAAATAAACTTAAAGAGCTTTCAGACAATCTTGAAAAAGAACTTAATAAATTTACTTATTCATCAAATAAGTAATTTTAAATCAAAAAAGATGTTACACTTCATTATGTGTAACATCTTTTTTGATTTATTATATAAATTCCAAAATAATCTTAAACAGCAGAAGAAAAACTACAAGAAGTATTACCGGCTTAATAAACTTTACTCCTTTTTTTATAGCAAGATGTGCCCCTACGTAATTACCAAGTATAGAACATATAGCGGCTGGTATACCTATATAAAATAATACTTTTCCATGATATATGTATACAACAAGTGCTGCAAAATTCGATGCGAAATTAGTTATTTTAGCATTTCCTGAAGCTGTTACTATGTTAAAATTCAATAATGCAGTATATGCTATTACTAAAAATGTTCCCGTTCCAGGTCCAAAAAATCCATCATATCCTCCAATAAAAAATCCTATAATAAATGATAGTATATTCACTTTTTTACTACTTATTTTTTTATCAGAACTCACTTTACCAAAATTTCGATTAAAAAGTAAAAACAAAGCTACAACAGGAAGTATAACCATTAAACAATATTTAAGATACTTCTCATCAAGAATTATTACAAGCTTTGCACCAAACCATGAACCTATCAATCCTCCTGTAGCTGATATAAGTGCAGATTTAATTTTTATTTTTCCACTTTTAAGAAACTTTAAAGATGCTATGCTTGAACCTATACAGTTTGCAAACTTATTAGTTCCATAGGCTATATGAAGCGGCATTCCTGAAAAAACATACGCTGGCAATGTTATAAGTCCACCACCACCCGCAGCTGCATCTATTACTCCTCCAATAAATACAAGTGGACATACTAAGAAAAAAATACTTATTGCTGAATCCATTTATACACCTCTTTTTAAAATAATCCACATATTCTTTTGATTTTTAAGTCTATCTGTGGATTATTTATATTATTTTGTTAATATCTTTTAATATATATTTCATTTAAAACTATGCAAGCTTATAAGTATAATATTATTAAATTTTATATATTTTCTAAATTTAAATATATATAAAAAAAAGGCAGCTATAAGCTGTCTTCTTTTCTAGTTAATCACCCGGCGACGTCTTACTCTTCCACACAGTCACCCATGCAGTACCATCAGCGCTATAGACCTTAACTGTCCTGTTCGGTATGGGAAGGAGTGTTACCTCTACGCCATCATCACCAGATATTTTTGAAAGATTTGTTCTTTCAAAATTGCATATAAATCATGTATTACAACTTTTTTAATTTGGTCAAGCCCTCGACCTATTAGTATCAGTCAGCTAAATATATTACTATACTTACACCCCTGACCTATCAACCTTGTCGTCTTCAAGGGGTCTTACTAGCTTACGCTATGGGAAATCTTATCTTGAGGTGGGCTTCACACTTAGATGCTTTCAGTGTTTATCCCGTCCCGACTTAGCTACCCAGCTATGCTTCTGGCGAAACAACTGGTACACCATAGGTCAGTCCATCCCGGTCCTCTCGTACTAAGGACAGCTCCTCTCAAATTTCCTACGCCCGCGACGGATAGGGACCGAACTGTCTCACGACGTTCTGAACCCAGCTCGCGTGCCGCTTTAATGGGCGAACAGCCCAACCCTTGGGACCTACTTCAGCCCCAGGATGCGACGAGCCGACATCGAGGTGCCAAACCTCCCCGTCGATGTGAACTCTTGGGGGAGATCAGCCTGTTATCCCCGAGGTAGCTTTTATCCGTTGAGCGATGGCCCTCCCACGAGGTACCACCGGATCACTAAACCCGACTTTCGTCCCTGCTCCACCTGTATGTGTCGCAGTCAGGCTCCCTTCTGCCTTTGCACTCTTCGAACGATTTCCGACCGTTCTGAGGGAACCTTTGGGCGCCTCCGTTACATTTTAGGAGGCGACCGCCCCAGTCAAACTGCCCACCTAACAATGTCCTGTCACCAGTTTCATGGCATCCAGTTAGAACTTCAGTACTGTCGGGGTGGTATCCCAACAACGACTCATTCAGATCTGGCGACCTGAATTCCCAGTCTCCCACCTATCCTGTACAGACAATACCGAAATTCAATGCTAAG
>NZ_CP094971.1:2557500-2688791 GCF_022869825.1 Clostridium sp. BJN0001
CTTTTCTGGATTTTGTGATTTAAATATACCTGAACCTACAAATACACCATCACTTCCAAGCTGCATCATAAGTGCTGCATCCTGAGGAGTAGCAATTCCTCCTGCTGCAAAATTTACAACTGGAAGTTTTCCATTTTTCCAGACATATTTAACAAGATTATATGGTGCATCATACTTTTTAGCAATTGTCATAAGCTCTTCTTCAGATGCACTTTGTATTTCTTTTATTTGACTTGTCATTGTTCTCATATGCTTAACAGCCTGAACTACATCCCCTGTTCCTGCTTCTCCTTTAGTTCTTATCATTGAAGCTCCTTCGCCTATTCTTCTTAAAGCTTCTCCAATATTAGTTGCTCCACATACAAATGGTACTTCAAAATCTTCTTTATTTATATGATATTTATCATCTGCAGGAGTAATTACTTCACTTTCGTCTATAAAATCAATGTTTAGAGCCTGCAAAACCTGTGCCTCTACAAAATGTCCAATCCTTACTTTTGCCATTACAGGTATAGATACAGCTTCCTGAATCTCCTTTATCATTTTAGGATCTGACATTCTTGCAACTCCACCTTCTTTTCTAATATCAGAAGGTACTCTCTCAAGTGCCATTACTGCACAAGCACCTGCTTTTTCAGCAATAACTGCCTGCTCTTTATTTGTAACATCCATTATTACTCCGCCCTTTAACATCTGGGCAAGATTTTTATTAGTCTCTTCTCTTTTCATAATTAATAGCCCCCTCAATTTTTATCACTTTAATAATAAATCTCAATTACACATATTGCAAATGTATTAGTACAATTTGTCAAGATACATATTGGACAATTTATTAGTTTGATAATACTTTAATTACTGTTACAATATAAAATAAAGATTGTTTACAGAAAGAAGTGATTATTTATGAATAAAAGCCTTCTTGTAGATACAATAAAAGCTTCTACAGGCAAGCTTCCCTGTGACTTTTTAATTAAAAATATTACTATTATTGATGTATTTAATAAAAGACGTTTCATTAATTCAGTTGCTATTAAAGATGGATATATTGTAGGTATAGGAAAATATAAAGCGGATACTATTATAGATGGTACAGGAAAATTTATATGTCCAAGTCTTATTGATTCTCATTGCCATATAGAATCAAGCTTTGTAACTCCCGATGAATATTATAAAATAGCTCTCTTAAATGGAATTACCTCAGCAATTGCAGATCCTCATGAAATTGCTAATGTTATGGGTGTAGACGGAATAAAATTTATGCTTAAGTCATCTAAAAATATACCTTTTGATATGTTTTTTATGCTTCCATCATGTGTGCCAGGAACTAATTTTGAAGATTCTGGTGCTGTACTTAATGCAGAAGATTTAAAAGAATTTTATAATAATAAAAAAGTATTAGGTCTCGCAGAAGTTATGAATTATCCTGCGCTTTCTAATACTGAAGATTCAATGATTGATAAAATATATGATGCTATTTCAAATAATAAAATAATAGATGGTCACGGAGCAGGATTTACATTCAATATGAATAACTCTTACAGAACTGCCCATATTGAAACAGACCATGAATCCATCAGTAAAGAAGAAGCTTTATCTAAAATTAGTCTTGGTATGAATATACTAATTCGTCAGGGAACAGCCGCTAAAAATCTTAAAGAACTCTTTCCTGCAATTAATCAAAATAATAGCTCGCGATTTGCATTCTGCACTGATGATATGCATATAGATGATATACTTAAAAAAGGTTCAATAAATTCATCTATAAAATATTGTATAAAAAATGGTTTAAGTCCGGAAACTTCTATATCAATAGGCTCATATAATGGCTTTAATATATATGGTCTTAAAAATAGAGGTGCTATTGCTCCTGGATATAGAGCAGATTTTATAATACTTAATGATTTAAATAATTTTGTAATTGACAGTGTTTATAAAGATGGAAACTTAGTTGTCAAAAACGGTAAACTTATTAATATCTCTTCAAAAAATAGTACTAAATTAAATTTATCTATTCCTAATTCAATAAATATTAAGCGTAATCTCACAAAAGAAGATCTACAAATAAATATTACAAATAAAAGCAAATTAAATGCAATAAAGCTTATTCCAAATAAACTTGAAACAAAACATTTATCATTAGATATTACTGATGATCTTAAAGATAAATTTAATAACGATTATGTATTTAAACAATCTACCAAAAGAGATTTATTAAAAATTACTGTTATAGAAAGGCATAAAGCTACTGGGAAAATTGGAACAGGTATTTTAAATGGACTTCTTTTAAAAAGAGGTGCAATTGGAACTACTATAGCCCATGATTCTCATAATATAATTATTGTAGGAACAAATGATAATGATATGATAGCTGTACAAAAGCAGCTTTCAAAAATAGGTGGAGGACTTGTTATTATAGATAATGAGAAAGTTATAGCTTCTCTTCCTCTTCAAATAGGAGGACTTATGACAAATCTTCCATTTGAAGATATAAAAGAAAAACTTAATAATATTCATACTGCTTTAAACTATATTACTGATAATGCAGATTTTGATATTTTTCTCACAATGTCATTTTTATCTCTTCCCGTAATTCCATCATTAAGAATTACTGATAAAGGTCTTTTTGATGTTCAGAAATTTAAATTCATAGATACTGCATTTTAGAAAGGATTAAATAATGGATTTACCAGCAGAATTAAAAAACTATATTGAAAATCAGACTTTTAATATAAAAAATGAAACTCTTATTAATAGTAGAAAATCATTAACAGACAAATATAAAAATAAAAGTGGAAAAGGACTTAATCTTATTGATTCAGATAATGATGCATCAGTCTATTCAATTGTCAGGATGCCAGCTACCTTTGGTTCTGTTTATTCTGCGCTTAAATACACTTTAGAAAATATAGATTCTACATTTTCTTCACTCATAGATGTTGGTGCGGGTACAGGTGCCGCATCATGGGCAGCTTATTCATTAATTAATTTAGAAAAAATCACATGCCTTGAACGTGAAGATAAAATGAGAAACCTTGGATCTAAAATAATGAAAACTGGTCCTAACATATTAAATAATGCTAATTGGATAAAATATGATATAACAAAAGATAGTCTTAAAGAGAAAGGTGATATAGTCATAACTTCATATATGTTAAATGAATTAAGCGAAGATTTTCGTATAAAAGCTATAGATAAGCTTTATGACATGACAAACAATCTTCTTCTTATAGTAGAACCTGGTACCCCTCAAGGATTTAAAAATATAAAAATGGCACGTGAATATCTTTTAAAAGAAGGTGCACACATAATTGCTCCTTGTCCATCTAATAACACATGCCAAATTGAAGATTCTGACTGGTGTCATTTTTCATGTAGAATTCAGCGTAGTAAACTTCATCGTATATTAAAAAAAGGAGACGCTCCATATGAAGATGAAAAATTTTCATATATAGCCGTTTCTAAAAATGATTTTAAGCTTAAACCATATTCAAGAATATTAAGACATCCTATAATAAAAAAAGGACATATATCACTTCAAATCTGCACAGATAATAATAAAGTAGAAAATTTATCACTAACAAAAAAAGATGGAAGCTTATATAAGTCTTCTAAGAAATTAAAATGGGGGGATTCCCTTTTTAAATAAAATAAGACTGGTTTTTCAAGAAATTGAAAACCAGTCTTAATATCTAATTATATTTATCTTTTGCAATTTTTATAAACTCTTTAGCTGCTTTTGAAATATATCTATCTTTTCTATATCCTATAGCTAAAGTGCCATGTGTTTTTTTGTATTCCAAGTTATATATATTTATCTCTTTAAACATATCCCTAACAAATGTCAGATCTTTATTATTCATGAGTGTTCTTGGATAAAATGTTATCCCCATTCCTTTAACAGAAAGTGCAAGAACAGTTTCTATATTTTCAGTTTCTAATATTATATTAGGCTTAATATTTTTTTCTTTAAACATCTCATCCGCTATTATTCTTACTCTATTTCTAGCATTCACCATTAAAAACGGACAATTTTTTAGAAGCGAAATATCAATATCTCTTTCAAATTGATTTTTTATATTCTGATAAGTATTTTTGCAATATTTTTTTAAAATCTTATCAGGTACTATCATTAATATTTCTTCTTTACATAGCTTCTCTACCGCAGTATTTTCAGCATTAAATGGAAGCATTCCTACTATTATATCAACTTCATCTTTATCAAGAGCTACATCAAGTTCCTTTGAATTTCCTTCAAATATATGAAACTTTATATTAGGAAACTTTCTGCTATACTCTGGCAAAATATCTGGAAGAAGAGCACGTCCTCTTGTATGAGATACTCCAATATAAAGATCTCCTGTTTTAAAATCAATAATATCAGCTATTTCTTTTATAGATTCTTCTTTAAGATCCAACATTTTAGCTGCATTTTTAGCAAAACTCTTTCCTGCATGAGTAAGAGTAAGTGGATTTGAGCGATTAAAAAGCTTAACATTTAGATTTTTTTCAAGTTTTGATATATGTGAACTTAATGACTGCTGTGAAATAAAAAGTTTTTCTGCTGCCCTTGTAAAATTAAGTTCTTCTGCTGCTACTAAAAAATACTTAAGATTTAAGAAATTAATCATATATTTATCTCTCTATATCTCCTGATAAATTTTTTTAAGATGCTCTGTAAGTTTAACATTTTCTCCGTAATCAACAGGGCAATCTATTATAACTGGTACTGTCTGTTTAAATGCTTCTTCTAAAATAGGCATTAATTCCTCTGCTTTATTTACCCTATATCCTTTTGCATGCATACTTTCTGCAAGTTTAACAAAATCAGGATTTGTAAAATCAACGTAGCATGAAGTTCCATATTTATCCTGTTGTTTCCATTTTATAAGTCCATAACTTGAATCAGTAAATATAAGAACTACTATAGGAGTTCTAATACGAAGTGCAGTTTCCATTTCTTGATTATTCATCATGAATCCACCATCGCCTACAATAGCAAGTACTTTCTTATCAGGATTTATAAGTTTTGCTGAAATAGCTCCTGGTACTCCTATGCCCATTGTTGCAAATCCATTAGATATAATGCATGTATTTGGCTCATAGCAATTATAATGTCTTGCTATCCACATCTTATGAGCTCCTACATCTGAAATTACAATGTCTTCTTTTCCCATTACTTTTCTAACATCATTTAATATTTTTTGAGGTTTCATAGGATATGAACTATCATTTTCATAGCTTTCATGTTCTGCTTTCATTTTTTCCTTTATTTTAAGCGCATCTATAGGTTCTTCCTTTGGTGCTGTTCTTCCTAAAATACTATAAAGCGATTCAGATATATCTCCAATAACTTCTACTTCAGGCTGATATAATTTATTTATATGTGATTGACGAGTATCTATATGAAGAATTTTAGTCTTTCCATCAGGATTCCACTTAAGTGGTGCGTACTCAACTATATCATATCCTACCGCAATAACAAGATCAGCTTCCTCAATTATCTTATTTACATAATCTTTTTGAGGAATTCCTATTGTCCACATTGAATATTTATTATCAAATGGAATAATTCCTTTTGCCATCATTGTATTTATTACTGGTATTTTTAACTGTGTAGCGAATTCTGTAACTGCCTTAGAAGCTTTGTTTCTAATTGCTGAGCTTCCTGCAAGAACTACAGGTTTTTTTGCTTTAAAAATTTCACATGCTGCCTCTTCAACTGCTTTTAAATCCGCAGTTTCTTTTGGTGCAATTTTCTTTTTTAAAGGCATTTTGTTTTCCCCTACACTCATTTTTGCTATATTAACAGGTAAATCAATGTGACATGCCCCTGGTTTTTCACTTTCTGCATATTTAAAAGCAATTCTTACTATTTCATTTACAGTATCAGGACGAACTATCTGCTTACTTCTTTTAGTTATTGGTTCAAACATTTTTACAAGATCCAAAAACTGATGTGAAGTAAGATGCATTCTTTCTGTACCAACCTGACCTGTAATAGCTATCATAGGTGCTCCATCACTATCTGCATCTGCAACTCCTGTAACAAGATTAGTAGCTCCAGGTCCCAAAGTCGCAAGACATACTCCAGCTCTACCTGTAAGTCTTCCATAAACATCTGCCATAAATGCTGCGCCTTGTTCATGTCTTGTTGTAATAAATTTTATACTTGAATTTGAAAGTGCATTCATAACTTCAAGATTTTCTTCGCCTGGTATACCAAAAACATATTTTACCTTTTCAGCCTCCAAACATTTTACAAGCATCTGTGCTGTATTTAACTCATTTTTATTAGTATTTTCTATCTCCATAATTATATACATCCCTTCTTAAAAATTAATCGAAAGGATAACCCCATTGTTCTCCTGTCTCGTAATAAAGCATACTATTAAAAACTCTGTTTTTCCAACATTTTTTTATTTTTATTACCACAGCCATATGGCTGTGGTAAATTATAATTTCTTATCTATCCTATTCAATCAATAATTTAAGTTCATCAGCTGATTTATTTAAATTAGTAAGTCTTTCATTTACTTCTTTCATAGCATCCATTACACAATCTGAATCACTATCAAGCTTTTTAGAATCTGAATAGAATGTTTCAGATCTTTCTGTTATCTGAGAAAATAATTTAAGTATACCCTCTGTTCCCTTATTTATTTTGCTAAGAATTTCTGTTTCATTTTTAATTCTTAATGTAATCTTATCATTTAAAGATGAAACGCCCTTAAATGATTCCTCTGTACTTTTAACTATACTGCTTTGCTTTAATACATTATCTTTAGTAACTTTCATTGCATTCGATGTATTCTTTATTTCACTTTGTACATCATTTATAAGTGCTTTTATATCACTTGCTGCTTTACCAGTACTTTCAGACAATTTCTGAACTTCTTGTGCAACAACACTAAATCCTTTTCCATTTTCTCCTGCTCGTGCTGCCTCAATTGATGCATTAAGTGCAAGCAAATTTGTCTGTTCAGAAATATCAGTTATTGTTTCTATAATTAAATTGATTTTCTTTGACTTTTGTGAAAGGATCTCTATTTTTTTATCCACTTCAAATAGCTTGGCTGAATTTTCATTATTCTGATCTTTAAGATTTACCATTTTGCTAAGACTATTTTTATTCATATTTAATATAGAATCAGAACTTTTCTGAATTTCATTATTTATATCTGATGCTTTATGTATAATCTCTGCAAACTCTTCTACATTTTTGTTATTTTCTATTAAAATATCATTCTGATCTTTAGTTGTATAAGACATATTGTTAATAAATCCTTTTATAGATTCTATCTTATTAGCAGAATGATTTACTGATTTCGTAAGATTTGTAACTATATCCATTAAAACCACTGAAACATCCTTAATTTTTGAATTAATAGCTAATATTTTCTTATTTGATTCTTCAGATTTTTCAGCAAGTTCTTTCTGTTTTTTTAATAATATTCTAGGATTATTGATAATTGTATCTTTTATAAAAATAAGAACTATAAGTGTAAAAAATGCATTCATAAGTGTCATAGGAATAAGAAGTGTATTAACCATAGAAACAAATGCTTCTGAAAAACTCTTCTGTCCAAGTAAAGGTACAAAAATTAAAAGATGAATAATTTCAAAGCATGCTGTTACTAAGAAATATAAAATTACTTCTTTAAAAGTAAGTTTATTTATACTTCTTTTTCTTATTATAATTAGAATTGATGCTACTAATCCTGAAAATATTGTAGCCGTGCAGCATCCAAATGTTGTCCATCCTCCAAGCGTAAACCTATATGCTGCTCCTATAAAGGATACGATTATTCCTACAATGGGTCCTCCAACAATAGCTGCTACTACAGCTATACCATCTCTAATATTTATCGATGCTTCATTTATCCGCATAGCAAATTTTGATGTAAGAATAATAGGGATACTAAAAATAGTAACCATAAATATTCTTCCACAAACTGTTTTTAAATTATAATAAATATACTTGTTAACTATATTTACTTTACTCAAAACATAAATAACCAATAAACATAACGAAATAAATTCAAATAATTTTGTATAAATCTCCATAATAATTTCTCCTCCTCAAAAACCCTTTAACTATACTATAGTTTTTTTTACAAAAAAGTCAACATTTTCTTGTAAATGTTTTCGAAAGAAATAGAAAAAAGCACAAATATAGAGCATCTTTAATATACTAAGATGTTCTATATTCATGCCTTTTATTAAATTATTTATTTTTTATGCAGGTTGAAGCATTTTAAGACTTTCATATGCCATTTTACTATATGGTATTGATACTCCAACGTCATTTGCCATTCTGCACAAGTCTCCACAATATGCTTCAAGTTCAAATTTTCTACCCCTTATTAAATCCTTATGCATTGTACTTATTGCTTTTTTTGATAACTTTTTCAAACAATTTATTGCTATATTATATATGTTAGGATTTAATTTAATTCCCCTTGATCTTCCTACGTTTTCACATTCTTTTGCGATATTGCAGAATGTTTCAAACTTAATTCTATCCTGAAGAATTCCATCTGCTCCAACATCATAATATGAATCTGTAATATTAAATGCACAATTAAAAACATACTTATCCCATGCTTTAGCCTGTGCATCATCACTTATGATGCATTCTACTTTTGCATTATCTAAAACATTTTTCACTATATCAAGATTTATTTTATATACAGGATGATTGCTATTTGATGATATTATAAATTCATAACCATCATTAGCAACATAAACAATTCCTGTTCCAATTAGCCTTAAATTTGAGTGAAATGCAGAATCTATAATTTTTCCTTTTTTTAAGGATCTATATAATTTATCACAAGAATTAACTCCACTAACAACTGGAATAACTATAGTATATTCTCCAACAAAATTCTTTATCTTTGCTGCAGCTTTTTCTAAGCACTCAGATTTTACACATACAAAAACAATATCCATAAGCATATCTTGCTTTTCTGAAAAATCATTTATAAATTTAGGCATATTTTTATAATAAAGATTACCGTCTTTTAATGTTATTCCATCTCTTTTTAATAATGAAAGCATTTCTCCTTCTGCAAATAAATAAACGTCTTCCTCTGCTCTTAGAAGTTTAGATGCAATATATGTTCCATTAGCACCAATACCAATTATTCCAATTTTCATTAATATCATCCTTTCTATAAATTTATCACTATTTTTTAGTAACTATATTCTACTATATTTTGTGATATAATTAAAAGATATATTAGTTATGATATTAATAACTGGAGGTTATAATATGTTAGGTGATCTTAACCTATATAAATATTTTTATACTGCAGCTACATGTAGAAATATTTCTCGTGCATCTGAAATTCTTTATGTATCACAGCCTGCTGTCAGTAAATCAATAAAACAGCTTGAATCTGAACTAAATATAAAGCTTTTTGAAAGAAATTCGAAGGGAGTTTCTTTAACATCTGAAGGAAAAGAATTATATAATCATATAGAAAAAGCTTTTAGTGAAATTTTACTTGGAGAAAACATATTAACTAAACTAAAAAATAAAGAAGCAGGACTAATAAATATAGGAGTTAGTACAACTATAGGAAAAAATTATTTTCTTCCTATACTTCATCAATTTATTAAATATTATCCTCATTTTAAAATTAAAATCATTAATAGGCCTACATTTGATAATATAGAACTTATAAAATCTCAAAAAGTTGACATTGCAATTGTAGGGCTTTCAAATTGTAAAGATGAAGATTTAAAATTTATAAAATTAAAAAAACTCCATGATATATTAGTATCTTCTCCAGAATACTTAAAAAATTTAAATTTAAATAATATAGATGAAATATTTACTAAGGCAAGCTTTATGCTTCTTGAGAATCCAAATGCAACACGTCAGTATATTGATAAATATTTTTTATCTCAAAATCTTAATATAGTTCCTGATATAGAAGCAAGTAATATGGATTTTTTAATTGAATGTGCCAGAATTGGTCTTGGAATAACTTCAACACTTAAAGAATTTTTGTCTAAAGATTTAGAAAATAAAACACTACTAGAAATACCAGTAAATATACCAATACCTGAAAGAAATATCGGTATAGTATATAAAAAAAATAGTTCACTGCCTATATCAGTAAACTGTTTAATAGAGTTTTTAAAAGAATATTCTAAATCGAGTAGGAGCTAAATAATTATTTTATTTAGCGTCCTCTCACACCACCGTACGTACCGTTCGGTATACGGCGGTTCATCAGAAATTAATGTATCATTTGATATGTTTGTGTTAGACTAATAAATCCTAGAGATTCTAGGTATTTATTATTTAGAGAGTTGTTTAGTATAGGGCTTTTGGAGATTCTCCAATAGCCTTTTCTTGTATTTGCATATTCCCATGCTTTGTATTTATTGATTCCTAGTTTAGCTAAATTTCTTTGTTTAGTGCTAATCTTCTTCCATTGTTTCCATATGCAAGCTCTTAGTCTTCTTCTAATCCATTTGTCTAGTTCTACTAGCTTTCCGCGAGCGTTAGCAATTCCATAATAATTAATCCACCCTCTTGTGATTTGATTTAATTTTAATAGTCTGTATTCCATGCTAATTCCTTTATTTCTATTAGTATAGAATTTGACCTTCTCCTTAAATCTCTTTAGGGATTTCTCATGGATTCTTATTTCTGCTCCGCTTCTCGAAAAGTAAAACGAAAATCCTAAAAATTTTCGTTTAGATACAAAGTCTACTGCACTTTTATCCTTATTTACTTTAAGCTTTAAATTATTTTCAATTATATTTGTCATAGATTTCATTACTCTAAGTCCTGCTCTTTTACTTTTGACATATACATTATTATCATCTGCATATCTGCAAAATTTGTGACCTCGTCTTTCAAGTTCTTTATCTAATTCATCTAACATTATATTAGCTAATAATGGACTTAACGGACCACCTTGCGGTGTTCCTTCTTCACTTGTTACTGAAACCCCATTAATGAGAATTCCGCTTTTGAGGTATTTTCTTATTAATGCTAACAATCTTTTGTCTTGTATCTTCTTTTCAAGTTTACTCATAAGAATATCATGATTAACTTTATCAAAGAATTTCTCTAAATCCATATCTACAACCCATCTATTTCCTTGATTTATATATTGTTTTGATTTTGTTATAGCATCCTTTGCTCCTCTACGAGGACGGAATCCGAAACTATTTTCAGAAAATAAAGGTTCATATATTTTAGATAAAACTTGAGCAATAGCCTGTTGAATCAATCTATCTTGTACAGTTGGTATCCCTAATAATCTAATTCCACCATCTGGCTTGGATATTTCTTTTCTCCTTACAGGTGATGGGTTATATCTATTTTCTAGTAGTTTAGCTTTAATTGTTTCCCAGTGTTTCTTGATATGCTCACGAAGTTCATCGGTCTTCATTCCATCGACACCATGGCTACCTTTATTGCTAATTACTCTTTTAAGTGCTGAAAGCATATTATTTCTTTCTAGAACTTCTTCAAGTAATCTACTAGTATCAAATGCTCCATCGTTTACGCTTTCTCTATTTGGTAAAACCATAGGATTGCTCGGCACCTTTGATTTACCTTGAAGTTCCACTTCTACTTCCATCAATTGGTCTCTATATTGAGTTTTCTGCTTTCTTTGCAATTTCTTTGATTTATCCAAAGTTGTAAACCTCCTAACGTTCAGTCCTTCATCCGCTATCGCGATTAGCGGAGTTACTATGACTTCTGCTGACTTCTGATAGTTCAGCTATATATCACTATATAGGTTGTACCTAGAAACTTAATTTCTTTAGGCACTTATCTATCAGACCTCCCCAGGTAAGAACACGTACTTTCACCTCATCTATCTGCCACATTTACTCTTTCCGTTTCGGATAGTTATTGGGCTTTACTTTGTATAGCAAGTTCACCCACGGAATTGAGCCTCAGATGTGGTTCGTATTCCTCAGACCAAGGCTTTGCCGCCGACTTCCTTCAGATTCCACCTTGCGATGGACACCCTTGTCTTAAGCTAATGGTTGGCACTATCAGCCCCCATTACGGACTTTCACCGATTAGCACGTGCCCATGCTGGGCACACTATAAAAAATGTACAGCTTTAAAAGCTGTACATTTTATCCTACTTTGTAGCTACATCAACCATTCCGTTATCACCTTTATAATTTTCAGCACCAGGCTCTGTTATATGAAGAACAATAATCTTATACTTCATTTTTGCTGGGATTTTACATTTAAATTTTAAAGTATAAACTTTATTAGTTGAATCTTTAGGAGATATAGTTACGCTCTCCTTCTTTAATGAATTTTCTTTATCTTGTTTTCCATTTTTTCCAAGTGTTGCAATCGGACATGGCTTTTCCTCTGTAAGAGATTGAATCCAGTAATTTTCTGGCATGCAAGCCTTCTTTGGATCTACTTTTTTATCGTATGTAACTTCAATTGTATCTTCTGAAGCTTGACAAGCTGATACAATTTTAGGCATACTGCTTTTTTCTTTCTTTCCTGCCTCCAAAGCCTTTACATTTGCACTAGGAATTAGAAACATACCTAATGCTAATACTGTTGCAATCACTTTAATTTTTTTTAAATACTTAATCATTGGCTACTCTCCTTTTTTGATTTGTTTTACCCACTTAGTTTTTATAAAATTTAAAATTTTATTCATTTAAATTTTATTTTAAGAGTAACCTGCTATTTTTTCTTACCAAATATGTAATAAATGCTGCATAAATAATGATACAAATATTATTGCTATCCAGCAGAATAAACCAAGTATAATAGGCTTTCCACCTGTTTTTATTAATTTAACAATATTCGTATTTAATCCTATAGCACCCATAGCCATTGTAATGCAGAATTTTCCGAGTTCTGTTAATGGTTTTGTTATTGATACACTTAAATTTAAAAATGTACTTAAAACTGATGCTAATAAGAAAAATAATACAAACCATGGAAATACCTTAGTAAACTTTACTGAGGTTGCAACCTGCTTTTTAGAACGATAAAACGCAAGAAATAATGTAATTGGTATAATTGCAAGTGTTCTTGTAAGTTTAACTATTGTTGCATAATTTAAAGCAACATTATTTCCATACATGCTTGACCATGTTTCACCTGCTGCAACAACAGAAGATGTATCATTAATTGCAGTTCCTGCCCACATTCCAAATCCTGTATCACTAAAATGAAACATGCTTCCGATTATTGGGAAAGCAAATGCTGCTATTATATTAAATAGAAAAATTACTGAAATTGATCTTGCAATATCAGAATCGTCTGCATCTATAACTGGTGCTGTAGCTGCAATTGCAGATCCTCCACATATAGATGAACCAACACCTATCAAAATAGCAGTATTTGACTCTATTTTCATAATTCTGCTAAATACATATGAAACAATTAAAGATGTTGATATTGTTGATACTATGATTATTAACGACTGGCTTCCAACTCTATATATTTGATATAAATTCATTGAAAATCCAAGTAAAACTATTGCATATTGAAGAATCTTTTTTGAAGTAAACTTGATTCCAGTTTCAAAATATTCTTTTCTTGGTATAAATGCTATAATAAGTCCTAAAATTATTCCAAATACAGGTCCTCCTATAATTGAAAATTGCTTACCCAAAAACCATGCAACAAGCCCTATTAAAAAGCTTAACGCTATGCCTTGGTAATTTTTTTTAATAAAATCCATTCTTATTCCTCCCTCTTCGTTACTATCTTATCATCTAGCAATCATAATATAAAATTATTTATTTTTATATATCAATAAAAATATGTTATGATATATAAAATAATACAATTTTAAAAGGAGAAAACATGCTTGATTTTAGAATATATACTTTTCTTAACGTGTGTAAATATATGAATTTCACAAAAGCAGCTAATAAATTATGTATTACACAGCCTGCAGTATCTCAGCATATTAAATATTTAGAAAAAGAATATAATACAAAATTTTTTGAGTATGAAGGTAAAAAAATAAGCCTTACAAAAGAAGGCAGTATTTTTTATGAAGCAGCTCTTACAATGAGCCATGATGACAAATTTTTAAAAGAAAAAATTAATCAAAGAAACAAAAATATTAGAAGTTTAAAATTCGGAGCAACTTTAACTATAGGTGAATTTATTTTACCTAATAAGCTTCATAATTACTTAAAAGTTAATGATATTTCAGATGTCACTATGATAGTTGAAAATACATCAACTCTTTTACATAAATTAAAACATGGAGAAATAGATTTTGCATTAATTGAAGGATACTTTGTAAAAAATGAATATGACTATATAATTTATTCAAAAGAGAATTATATCTGTGTTTCTGGTCCTGAATATAAATTTAAAAAAAGCGCAAAAAAATTAGAAGATCTTTTATCTGAAACTCTTATAACAAGGGAAAAAGGTTCTGGGACACGAGATATACTTGAAAGGAACTTAGAAAGACATAACCTTACTATAAATGATTTTAACAAAAAATATCAGGTTGGCAATATAAATGCTATAAAAAGCCTTGTTAAAAACAATATGGGAATTACTTTTCTATATGAAGTAGCTGTAGAAGAAGAATTAAAAAAAGGACTATTAAAAAAAATAGAAATTGATGATCTTCAAAAAAATCACAATTTCTATTTTATATGGAGAAAAGGGAGTATATTTTCTAATCTTTATAAAACACTTGCTAAAAATCTTTAATTAGCAGTAACAGCAGTTAAATTAACCATCCATTTCTTTCTTCTAAGTACAACAATAGTAATTATAAATCTTACAAACTCTTCGAAAGATATGAACATATAGACAACAGGGAGAGATAAATTAAATACGAAAGCCATAATAAATCCAAGTGGAATTCCTATAACCCAAGTACCTAAAAGATCCATATAAAGAGTTATTTTAGTTTCTCCACCACTTCTTATAATTCCTCCTGCTCCTACCATGTTGGAAATCTTTATCCAAACTACAAAAGCATAAGCTATTACCATTTTATATGTAAGATTTACTACGCTTGTATCAACATTAAATAATGCTACATAGTATCTATTTACTATAAACAATATTCCTGCAAGAATTATTCCTCCAAATATACTAATTTTCATAAAGAATCTGCTATAATTATATGCTTCTTCCTTATTTCCTTCACCTAGAAGATTACCAACTATTATTCCAGATGCAGCAGCTATTCCTTGAAATAAACCTATACATGCATTTTGAATTGGATACGTAAGTGCCATTGCCGCCATTTCCGTTGTCCCCATTCTACTATATATAAGACTATAGAGTGTATCTCCAAGTCCCCATAAAAATTCATTAAGTATAACTGGTATAAGAATTATCATTATCTTTCTATAAAATGTTCCTTCTATCTTCATAATCGATTTATCAAACTCATAATTTTTTATCTCTTTTATAAATGATATTATAAGAATAATACATTCAACATATACACTTATTACTGTTGCTATTGCTGCACCAATATAGCCAAGCTTTGGCATGCCAAACTTTCCAAATATTAATACATAGTTAAGTCCTGTATTAACTGCAACAGAAGCCATTGATGCTAGTACAACTATTCTTATCTTTTTTATACTTCTTATATAAGCAGTAAGTAATGCTCTTAATGTCATAGGAATGAATGCAACTAAAAGAATTTTATAGTAATTTACTGCAACAGGAATTACATCTGTATCTTTTGTAAAAAATCCAATTATCTCTTTTGGAAAAATAAGCGATGGAATTAAAAATAATATAAATACCAATATAGCAAATATCAAATTTCCTACTAAAGATTCAATCATGCATTTTTTATTTTTAGCACCAAAATACTGACTGACCATTATACCTACACAAGTACCTATAGATGTTATAGTAATTACAAAAAGATTAGGTATCTTATAACCGATTCCGACACCTGCTACAGATGTAGTACCAAGCTGTCCTACCATAATCTGATCAATACCGCTTAAAGATGCGATAAGAATGTTTTGTAGTGATACAGGGACTGCAATTAAAAGTATTTGTTTCCAATATTCAAATAGTTTATTTTTTGACATCATCATCTCTCCTTCATTTAATTTTTAATCTCTTCTATTTTCAAGTAGAGTATTTAATTTAATATCATCATTTATTAGTTCTCTCTTTTCTTTTTGTTTAAGTTTTAACATATAGATATCATGATGAATATGCTCTGACACAATCTTTGCAAGCAGTTTATCTTCTGTGAATGTTCCTTTAAGATTTATATTTTCAGCATCTGATGAACATATAAGAGTATATTTTAAATCAGCAACCATCATAAGTCTTATTTCCTTAGGAAGATTATGATTATTTTCAGGATACCTATATAATTCAACTGGTAAATCGTGCTTATCCATAGGTCCATATGAGAAAATAATTATCCTGACATTTCTTTTTGATGCATTTAATATATCTTCCTTAAAAACATCTATATCGATACATGTATTGATATAAACTTCTTTTTCTGCTATTGATAAAAATTCTTTTGCTTTATTAATAAAGTTCTCAGTTCCTTTTAAATTGTAATAAACTACACTTTCTTCTTTACTTTTTAGATTTAAAAGTTCGTCTTTAAGATTTTCAGTATTTTTCTCAAAATTGCTTTTTAACATATTAATCAGCACATCTGGATTTTTAGCCTTATACATATTTGTTTTATCTGCTACAAGATAAACAATACCTTTATCGTAAAGATTATTTAATGCAGTATAAACAGATGATCTTGAAACATTAAGTTTCTTCGCTATTTGAGAACCATTAAGTTCATTAAATTTTATCAAAGCTATGTATATTTTTGCCTCAACATTGTTAAAACCAAGGTTTTGTAATTTTTCTGTTATATCATCATACATTTTTATTTCCTCCTGTTGTACATATTGTACAACTTTATTTAAACGTATGCAATAGTTTTCTAAAAATAAAAAAACTCCTAAATGCAGCATTTAAAAGTTTTTCTTGTTTTTACCTATATATGTTTTAATTTATATTGTAGACTTATTTTAAAATTAATGAAGATGTATTTTAATAATTACAAATGTGGTGAAAATTCCGTAGGAATTTCAATTTATGTTTTTTTGATCCTTGCGCAAAATACAAAAGCTTTCGCATAAAGCGAAAGCTTTTAAATTCTAATTTTCTGTGATTTAGCAGAAACCCCCATCTTTGTCATTTGTCATTTATTATGTCCTTTGTCCTTTTTCATTTGTTATTTTCCGCTGCATCCGCCTCTTTGAAATGAATCTGGTGATTCTTCCACATAATTAGTTCTATATGATGCTGATATTTCTGAAAGCTCCATCTTTCCATCTATATATGGCTGATACATATCGTATCCATCCACACATTCTTCACATCCTATATCACTATAACCTAAAGATTTTTTTACTATCTCTTCTCTTTGCTGTTTTGTAGTATTTTTAATTAAATATTCATCCATTACTGTTTTTCCTTTCCTTTCAATTCTACTCTAAGAAAATTAGCTAAAGAGCCGTAGTAGATTTACGGCTCTTTAGCTAATTTGCATTAATTCTAAGCATTCTATAACCAATTCCAACATGCGTTTGAATATATTTTGGATTAGAAGGTGTTTCTTCTATTTTCTTTCTAAGTGTTGCCATAAAAACTCTAAGAGATGGCACATCACTAGGAAGTACATTTCCCCAAACTTCTTTTAAAATAAAATTATGTGTAAGAACTTTTCCAACATTTCTTGCTAAAAGACACAATAATTTATATTCTATAGGAGTTAAATGAATTTCATTTTCTCCAATAAAAACACACCCTGCTAAATAATCAATCTTTAAATCTCCATTTATAAATAAATTTGAATCTTCCCCATTTTTCTTTTCCTCAATATAATTAATACGTCTTAGAGTTACTCTAAGTCTTGCTAAAAGTTCCTGAACACTAAATGGCTTTGTTATATAATCATCAGCACCCGAATCAAGCGCCTCTATTTTATCTTCATCTTCACTTCTTGCACTTACTACTATTATTGGTGTATTAGACCATGAACGCACTTTTTTTATTATTTCTACTCCATCCATATCAGGAAGTCCTAAATCAAGAATAATAATATCCGGTCTATATGATACAGCTTCTACAATTGCTATACTCCCATTTTCTGCAATTCTATATTTATAATTCTGAGTTTCTAATGTAGTAGTTATAAGATTTCTTACTGCTTTATCATCTTCTACTACTAATATCTGCGGTTTATTCACTATAATTTACCTCCTCAGCATACAATGTAAAACCAAAAATAGTTCCATTTGGAATATTATCTTTTACATATATTTTACCACCATGTGCATTTATTATTGATTTACATAATGATAATCCAAGTCCTAGTCCCCTTCTTCCATCACCATGATTATTATTTACAGTAAAGAACATATTAAATATCTTTTCCTTATCCGAGTCATCTATACCAGATCCATTATCTCCAATCTCTATATAAACCATTTTACCACGTTTTGTTGCTGCTATCGTTATATCTGAACCTGCTTTTGTATATTTTATTGCGTTATTTACAATATTTATTATAACCTGAATTATAAGTCTTGAATCCATCCTTGCCATTAAAAGATCATCAGATATATCAGTTGAAATATTATAATCAGAAGCTTTTCTATCAATATGATTTAGTGCTTCATGGATTATTTCATCAACAAGCTGAGGCTCAATATTTAAATCCATAGTTCCATTCTCTATCCTTGTTACTGATAATAAATTTTCAACAAGATTTATAAGCCACATAGAGTCATCATATATATCACTATAAAGATCCTGTTTTTTACTTTCAGATAAAATCTTTGAATTTTCCATTAAAATTGCTGAATTTCCAGATATACTTGTAAGTGGTGTTCTTAAATCATGTGAAATTGCCCTTAAAAGATTTGCTCTTAATTTTTCTTGCTCTGCTTTCATGAATATTTCATTTTTTACTTCATTAATGTTTTCTTTCTCTAAAGATAGTGCACTTTCACCTAAAATAGCTATAAGCAAATTCTTTTCTAAAGCATCTAACCCTTCATCTTTTTTTATTGGTATTGCTATTACAGCAAATGATTCCTTATGATTTTTTATCGCCATATATAAACATTTTGCAGCTGGAAGTGTATTAGTTGTAGCTCCAGCATGTTTTTTATTTTTAAATACCCATTGTGCTACTGCTTTCTCTTCTTCGTTTATATACTCATTAATATCCTCATCAGAGTTTGATTCTTTATAAATCATAGGTTCTAATAATTTACCATCTTTTACTGGATACAATATTATTGTTTTATCTAATAATTTCTGTGCCTGATTGGCTGTTTTTACAAATATATCTTCTTTATTCTTAGCTGCCTGAAGTTTTTGGCTTGTTTCCAATAAGACTTCAGTTCTATATGCTTTTTTTGCTGACTGTTTCGCTTCAGTTTTTGCTTTTGTTGCAAGATTTGTAGATATTAATGATGACAATAACATTACTATAAATGTAAGAGGATAACTTCTACCATAAGCCTGCATTGTAAATCTCGGATTTGTAAATAAAAAATTAAATATTAATACACTTAGTAATGATGATAATAATCCATATTTTTTTCCGTCTGTTATAATAGAAATAATCAAAACACCTAATATATATATAGTAATAATATTCGCTTCATTAAATCCAAGGTCATAAAAAATAAGTCCTATTATAGTAATTATTAAAAGAACTCCTATAGTCTTTAATATATCTATTAATGTAAATCTGCTCCAATTCACCTTTGTTCTATTTTTTTTATATTTTTTACTATTATCAGGTATTATATAAATATCAATGTTTGGTGCAACCCCAGTAAGTTGATCTACTAAAGTCTTTTTCCTATTAAATAATGTTTTTTTATTATTTGATCTTCCTATTACTATCTTTGAAACTCCACTAACTCTAGCATACTGTGCAATCTGATTTGCAACATCATCACCATAAACTGTAGCAATTTTTGCTCCAAGCTGCTGTGCAAGTTTTAAATTACTTTCAAGTCTCTTTCTATTTTCTCCTTCAAACTCCCTACTATTAGTAGTTTCAACAAATAATGCTGTGAAAAGTCCATGAAATGCCTCTGACATTCTCGCTGCTGTCCTTATTACTTTAGGATTGCTTGGTGAACTTGAAAGACATATAAGTACATGCTCTTCTGTATAATAATTTAAATTTTCTTTTTCTCTTTCTTTATCAGTTTTCTTATTAACTGCATCAGCTGTACGTCTTAATGCAATCTCTCTTAAAGCTATAAGCTTTTCTTTTGTAAAGAAATTATCCAAAGCCCTTTTTGCCTGATTTGTCTTATATATCTTTCCTTCATTAAGTCTTTCTATAAGATCGTCTGGCTCTATATCTACAAGTTCAACTTTATCAGCCTGATCAAATACATTATCAGGTATTCTTTCTCTTACAACTATTCCTGTTATTGAAGCAACGATATCATTTAAACTTTCTATATGTTGTACATTAACAGTAGTATATACATTTATACCATTATTCAAAAGTTCATGTATGTCTTGATATCTTTTTATATGACGCACCCCTTTAGCATTTGTATGTGCAAGTTCGTCAACAAGAATAACATCAGGATGTCTTTTTATTGCTGAGTCAAGATCAAATTCATTTAATATTATTCCTTTATATTTAACTTTTAGATTAGGAAGCATCTCAAGACCATCTAAAAGTTCTAGTGTCTCTTTTCTAGTATGTGGTTCTATATATCGTGCTACTACATCTATCCCAGCTTTTTTTAATTCATGAGCTTCTTTTAGCATTGCAAAAGTTTTTCCAACTCCTGCTGCATATCCAAAAAATATTTTTAATTTTCCACGTGTTTCAGATTCTTCTTCTTCTTCACATGAAATTTTTTTTAGTATCTTATCCGGATTAGGACGTTCATCCATAATACGCTCCCCTTTCATATAAAATAAATTATAGGCTGTTATACTAAAAATGTCGAATACCCATTTAATCTTTAGCATAACAGCCTTTTAAAATTTTATATCATTTAACTTCATTCTTAACTGGAAATAGTATCTTTAATAAAATCTTTTCCGCTGCTGAGAATGATTCAAAATTATAATATCTTCTTTTGCCATCTTTATCTATTATTTTAAAATCTCGTTTTGATTTTTCTACTTTTATATGTAGAGTCGATAATGCACTTCTTAATGCTAGCTCCCATGCAAATATACCATGCATTATGCTTCCCGAAACAAATCTATCATATAAAATTTCAAATTCAAATGCAGTATGATAATTACATAAAAAATCTACCCATAAATTTTCTATCTGAGAAATATTTAACGAACCTATATAATCTCCATCATAATCCTCATCATTTAATATAATATAATTATATTTTGTATATTTAACTGAATCTTTTTCTTTTTGAGAAAAATAAACATCCCATTTTCTTTTTACAGCAATACAATCTGAAGTATATTTTATGCTACTAACTGCTTCATTTAACAATTCCAGCTCTTCGTCATTAGATACCCTAATTCTAATGCATAAATCATAAATTATATCAAATTCTTTACCAGATTCACTATACTTATCTACTTTTAAACTATTGCCTTCATTAACAAATTTTATTTCACCAATCTCAAAATTATTAATTATTCCATTTACGCTAATAGACATCTTCTCTGATATATCTGCAATAATACTAGCATAATCATCAATTATTGAATTGCTGTCAAATGCTGAATCTTCAAATAGAACCCATACTGACTTTTCATCCTTTATACATTTAACTTTTGGATTAATACTTACTTCTTTGCTTAATTTATAGATAAGTTTCAGTATAAGCTCCATTTCTGATTTCTTATTATTCCTACTATCGGTTTTATTAAAAAAAGTTTTCTTTAATTCTAAAGCTAGACTTCTCATATTATCTTTCCTTTATTTTTATTAAATACTATTTTAATATTCCATCAAGTGCAAGATTTACTTCTAAAACATTAACAGTCTTTTCTCCAAGAACTCCAAATAGTTTTCCTTTTGTATATTTTTTAATTATATTTTCAACTTCAGTTTCTGACATTTCATTGTTTTTAGCAATTCTATCAACCTGATATTCTGCTGCTGCAACAGAAATATGAGGATCAAGTCCACTTCCTGAACATGTTACAATATCAACAGGGATATCTTCATCACCTTTTTCAGGATTAGCTTTTTTTATCATATCAATTCTTTCTTGTACCATTTTTTTATACTCATCACTTGCAGGACTCATATTAGAAGGTCCTGCATATGCTAATTTATTACCATTTTCATCTGTAAAAGTATCTGTATCTACGTTCATTATTCTTCCCCAGAGATGCTTCTCATCAGTATACTGCTGAGCTAAAAGTGTACTGCCATATTTCTTACCATCAATTTCTATTATGCTTCCATTAGCCTGTTTAGGAAATAGAATTTGTGAAACTCCAGTTATTGATAAAGTATAAATAACACCACATATAATTGTGAATATTATAAATAATATAGCTGCTCTAGAAAATATTTTTCCAAAATTATTCATGCTAAATTCATCCTTTCTTTAAACAAGACCTACAAATGTAATAATAAGGTCAATAATCTTTATTGCTACAAATGGTACTACGATACCACCTAAGCCATAAACTAGAAGATTTCGTGACAATAATTTTCCTGCTGAAACTTCTCTATACTTTACTCCTCTAAGTGCTAAAGGAATTAATGCTACTATGATAAGCGCATTATATATAATAGCTGAGAATATTGCACTATCGGCGCTATGAAGATGCATAATATTAAGTGCAGATAATCCTGGATATAATCCTATAAATAATGCTGGGATTATTGCGAAATATTTTGCAAGGTCATTTGCTATACTAAATGTTGTCAAACTTCCACGAGTCATTAAAAGCTGTTTTCCTATTCTTACAATGTCTATAAGTTTTGTAGGTGATGAATCTAAATCTACCATATTTCCAGCTTCTTTTGCTGCTTGAGTACCAGTATTCATTGCAACTGCAACATCAGCTTGAGCAAGAGCAGGTGCATCGTTAGTTCCATCTCCTGTCATTGCAACTAAATGTCCTTTTTTCTGGAATTCACGAATTGTTTTTAATTTTCCCTCTGGAGTTGCCTCTGCTAAGAAATCATCAACTCCTGCTTCTGCTGCTATTGCTGCTGCTGTAAGAGGATTATCTCCTGTAACCATTATTGTCTTAATTCCCATTTTTCTTAAATCAGAAAACTTTTCTTGAACACCCTGTTTTATAATATCTTTTAAATAAATAACTCCAAGAGTTTGTCTATTTTTTGTTACAACAAGAGGTGTTCCTCCTTTATTTGCTATCTGAGTACTATTTCATCACATTCTTTTGGATAATTTCCACCATTATCTGTAACATATTCTTTTATTGAATCTGCAGCACCTTTACGAATTTCATTATTTTTAAAATTAACACCGCTCATTCTTGTTTTTGCTGTGAATGGTACAAATTCCATCTTAAGTTCTGACATATTTCTTTCACGAATATCAAATTTTTCTTTTGCAAGAACAACTATACTTCTTCCTTCAGGTGTCTCATCTGCAAGAGATGATATCTGAGCTGCATCTGCAAGCTCTCTTTCACTCACACCACTTACAGGAAGGAATTGACATGCTTGTCTATTTCCAAGTGTTATTGTTCCTGTTTTATCAAGCATTAAAACATCAACGTCTCCTGCGGCTTCAATAGCACGTCCACTCATTGCAAGTACATTTGCCTGATTTAAACGGCTCATTCCTGCAATTCCTATAGCTGAAAGTAAAGCACCTATAGTTGTAGGGGCAAGGCATACTAAAAGAGCAACAAGCGATGTAACAGATGTTGGATTAGCTTTTCCCATCTGATTTGCAGAAAATACTGAGTAAGTATATAAAGAAACTGTTACTAATACGAATATCATTGTTAATGCTACTAACAAAATTTGAAGAGCAATTTCATTTGGAGTTTTCTTACGAGCAGCTCCTTCTACCATTGAAATCATTTTATCAAGGAAACTCTGACCTGGTTCACTTGTAGTTCTTATTACAAGTATATCAGATGTTACTGTTGTTCCTCCGGTTACTGCACTTCTATCTCCACCAGCTTCTCTTATAACTGGTGCAGATTCTCCTGTTATTGCACTTTCATCTACAGAAGCTGCTCCTTCAATAACTTCACCATCTGCAGGAATCTGTTCTCCTGCCTTTACAAGTACAATATCACCTTTTACAAGTGATGCTGATGATACTTTTGTTATTTGATCTTTCTTATCAGCTGAAGGAATTTTATGTGCCTCTACATCTTTTTTAGCTGCACGAAGTGAATCAGCTTGTGCTTTTCCACGTCCTTCTGCTATTGCCTCTGCAAAATTAGCAAATAAAACTGTAAGCCATAAAATTATTGTAATTCCAAATATAAAACCACAATTTGAATCTTTAACTCCAAATAATGAAACAACAAACAATATTGTTGTTAATATTGAAGATATATATACAAGAAACATTACTGGATTCTCCATCTGAGTCTTTGGTGAAAGCTTAGTAAAAGAATCTTTAATTGCTCTTATAACCATTTTTTTATCGGTAAAACTGCTTTTATTTTCATTCATAATTTCTCACCTCATCTAAGCAAACATTTGAAAAAATTCAGCAATAGGTCCGAGTGCCAATGCTGGGAAAAAGCTTAACGCTCCAATAAGTAATACTACAAATATTAAAAGACATATAAACATAGCATTGTGTGTAGGTAAAGTACCTGCACTAGCTGCAACATGCTTTTTCTGTACCATATTCCCTGCAATAGCTAATGTAGCTACCATTGGTACAAATCTTGCAAATAGCATTACAAGTCCAAGACTTACATTTAAAAATGGAGTATTTGCATTAAATCCAGCAAATGCTGATCCATTATTACCTGCACATGATGAATAAGAATATAAAACTTCTGAAAATCCATGTGCTCCAGTATTATGCAAGCTATCAGTTACCTGTGGAAGAATACTTGCTATACCACTACCTACTAATATTGCAATAGGTGTTGCAAGGCATACTAAAACTGCCATTCTCATTTCAAAAGGCTCTATCTTTTTGCCTAAATATTCAGGTGTTCTTCCAACCATAAGTCCTGCAATAAATACTGTAAGTATTGCAAATCCTAACATTCCATAAAGTCCACAACCTATTCCTCCAAAAATAACTTCTCCAAGTTGCATTTGAAGCATTGTAATCATTCCTCCAATTGGAGTATAACTATCATGCATAGAGTTTACAGAACCATTTGAAGCCGCTGTAGTAAAGGCAGCCCATGTAGTTGAACTTGCTATACCAAATCTTGATTCTTTTCCTTCCATATTTCCACCTGATTGAGTCTGTGTGGCCTCTATATTTATCTGACCATTTCCTGCAATCTGTGGTGTTGCATTCTGTTCATTAATTCCAATTGTTCCAAGTGCTGCAACAAGCATTATAGCCATTGCTACAAATATTGCTACTCCTTGTTTTTTATCTTTTATACTTTTTCCAAAAGAAAAGCATAATGATACTGGTATTAATAATATTGAAAGCATCTCAAATAAATTTGATAAAGCTGTTGGATTTTCAAGTGGATGAGCTGAATTTACTCCGAAGAATCCTCCTCCATTTGTTCCAAGCTGTTTTATTGCAATCTGGCTTGCTGCTGGTCCAAGAGGAACAACTCCCTCAGTAACTTCTGTTCCATCATCTAAAGTTATTGGTTCAGTAAGTGAAACTGTATCATACTGTTTGAAATTCTGAACAACTCCCTGAGATACTAAAACTAATGATACTACTATTGAAAGTGGTATTAGTATATACATAACTGATCTTGTAAAGTCAACCCAAAAATTTCCTATACCTTTTTGTTTTACTCTTAGTAATCCTCTTATTAATCCATAAAGTACACACATACCAACTGCTGGTGAAACAAAGTTCTGAACTGTAAGTCCTATCATCTGTGTAAAATAGCTTAATGCACTTTCACCTGAATATGCCTGCCAGTTTGTATTTGTTAAAAAACTTACTGCATTGTTAAATGCTAAGTCCCATTTGATTCCTGAGAATTTTTCAGGATTTAATGGTAAAACTCCCTGACATACATGAATTAAGAACAATATTACTAGATTTATAATAGAAAATAATATTACTGAAAGTGAATATTTTTTCCATTCCATATCTTCGTTTTTATCGATACGCATTAATTTATAAATTCCATTTTCACAAGGTACTAATATCTTTGATAAAAATACTTTTTCGCCATCCATAACTTTTGCTATATATTTTCCAAGTGGAATAGCTAATGCTACTAATATTATTAAATATAATGCATATTGCAATATTAAATTAGTCATTTTTTATCTCCCCCTAACAATATACATGCTAAATAAATAAAATATATGAGTGCCGCAACGCCAATTAGACAAATCACTACATTCATTTTTATCTCCTCCTTACTCTTGATGAATTTAGTGTAGCATATGAAAAATTAGCATAGTGTTATTATTCTTCTTATGGTATTAAGATTCTATTAATACACGTTTTTAATGTTACAAAGTTATCCTCACATTTAACTACAATATAATTTCCTAAAGAATAAAAAAAATACTGGCTTTTAACCAGTATCTTTAATCATCTAGAAAAATAATTTGTATGAAAAAGCTCCCGTGCTTTTTTACTTAAAGGACATTCAAGGTATTTTTTATAAATAATGCGAACTTGCGAATTTTCATTTGAACGACGTATCTGCATATTTTCATCTATATTATTTAAGCCTTCAGCTCTTGATTTTAAAACATTTTCCTTATTTTTTATAACTTTAGGCTGTCCGCCACCGCCAACACATCCATATTGACACGCCATTATTTCAATTGCATGAAAGAACTCTTCTCCTGATCTTATTTTATCTAAAAGTTTTTTAGCCTCTTTAAGTCCATATACAATTCCTATCTTTAATTTAACTCCTTCAATATCTAAATTGCATACTCTAAAATTATCCCATCCACGAAGAGGTTCAAATTTTATTACATCAATCTTTTTACCCGTAATATTTTGATAAGCTGTTCTTACTGCAGCTTCAATAACTCCACCTGTTCTTCCAAATATTATACCCGCTCCTGAATATTCACCAATAACTTTATCTATTTTTTCAGGCTCTATATTTTTTAAATCTATATTAAAATCTTTAAATAATTTTATAAGCTCTCTTGTAGTAACAACATAATCAACATCATAATTTAAATCCATTGAAAATTGTTCTCTTGAAGCTTCATATTTTTTAGCTACACATGGCATAATAGCTACTGAAACAAGCTTATCTCTTGAAATCTTATTTTCTCTTGCCCATATTTCTTTTATTACAGTAGCAACCATTTCCATTGGTGATTTTGCTGTAGATGGGACATCCATCATATCTCTATAATTTTCTTCTATAAAATTAATCCATGCTGGACAGCACGAAGTAAGTATTGGAAGTTTTACGTTTTTATCACCAGAAATATATTTTTTAAATCTTTCTACTAATTCTGCAGACTCTTCCATTATTGTTAAATCTGCTCCATACGTAGTATCAAAAACATAATTTACTCCAAGCTTTTTAAGTGCAGCACATACTTTTCCTTCAACATTATCTCCAGGTTTAAAGCCGAATGCTTCACCAATCGTAACTCTTATTGCAGGTGCCATCTGTGTAACTACCACATTATCTTTCAAAGACAAATCTCTTAAAAACTTAAGTGTATTGCTACCAGATGTTATTGCATCAACAGGGCAAGCAGATATACACGCACCACAATAAGTACATCTTGTATGATCTATATTATGCTTTTTCTTAATTTCTCCATCTATGCAATCTACTGGGCATACTCTTTTGCAGCTTCCACAGCCAATACATTTTTGTGTTATAGTGATCTTTACAAGATTATTACACTGATATGTATAACATTTCTTTTCCTTTATATGTTCCTCCATTTCACTATAAAAATTTTCTAATATATCTTCAATTACACTATACTCTTCATTCATTTTTTCTTTTATACTATTTGATAATATCCTCAAACAATATAAATCTCTCATATTAGCTGCGCCCTTGCTGATTCTATCTAAAATGTTATAAATTCTTATAATATCATCTTTTACCTCTTCATATTTTTTATAAAGTCCTTCATTTATTTTCTCAATTAAATATTCTATATAATATAATGCATATTGAACTATACAATCCTGCTTAGATAGTATTATTATTGATTTTTCTTCACTTTTATTAAATAAGTCAGCTTTAATTTCTTTATTAATATCATTTTTTAATATAAGTTTTCCAATAGGCATATTTATCTGAGCAGCCTTAAACTCATTTTTATCTGAAATTCCACCTACAGAATCTATTATCTGACTAAGTGTCATATTAGGAATAAATTTAATGATTCCAGGTTTATTAACTCTCCCATATACTGCAATTTTCATTTCTTTTTCAGATGATGTTTTCTCTGTGCTATCATCTTTTAATTCTGAAAATGCAAATCCAAATCTATTTTTTATTAACATATCATTTTTATCACTCATAAACTTATTTTCTCCTATTTATAATAGTAAAATATATACATTAATATGTTCTACAAATAGAAGAAATTTTATGCAGAAAGCCTCTTTCATATTAAATAAATAATGTTTATCTTTTTATATAACAAAACCCAAACTTATTTTGTCTAAGTTTGGGTTTTGTACTTATTTATCTTCTTCATAATTATATAGTTATAAAAATTATCTGTTTTAATGGATATTGCTCTTCAATATTCGTTTGGAGCTAAAATTACTCAAGTGGTCTGCAAGTTTTAATCCTTGTTTTAATGGATATCACTCTTCAATCTTGGGTTTGGATCTCTGTCTATATATTTGCTATATAGTTTTAATCCTTGTTTTAATGGATATCACTCTTCAATTTATATCCTGTTGTTGCTACAGCTGGGCTTAACGAGTTTTAATCCTTGTTTTAATGGATATCACTCTTCAATCTAATGCGGTACGTGTTTTACCAGTTCCTTGTTCCAGTTTTAATCCTTGTTTTAATGGATATCACTCTTCAATAATTACCTAAAAACGTGATTTTATTAGATTTTTAAGTTTTAATCCTTGTTTTAATGGATATCACTCTTCAATCCTACAAATATCTATTAGCAAGAAAATAACAAATAGTTTTAATCCTTGTTTTAATGGATATCACTCTTCAATAATGATAATTCTTATTTATATCCTCAAGAAATTTTAGAGTTTTAATCCTTGTTTTAATGGATATCACTCTTCAATCTTATGATGGATTGCAACAATCAAAACTGACATTTTGTTTTAATCCTTGTTTTAATGGATATCACTCTTCAATATGGTATTGAACGTCAAATTATTTGATGCTAATATCATAACTTTATTTGATGCTAAAAATGAATATATTCTTCAAAATCTTCAATGAAAATGAGGCTACTTCGTTACGGTTTATGATGATAAATATTCTGAATATTACAAAAAAATCCACAAATACCTTATTGATATTTGCAGATTTTACTTTTATCCAAGTTCAGTTTCATTAACAGCAAGCATTATTATGTCACTATCAATTGTATTCATATTTTTTGTATTGCCTATCATAAGGCTAGAATCACAGATTTTATTAACAATTCTAGGAACTCCGTTCGAAGCGTTAGCAATTGCTTCAAGAGCGGTATCATCAAAAATATCAGTATTACATTTAGCACCAGTAAGCTTTGCTAATATATAGTCTTTAGTTTCTGATTTTGTGAGATTATCTAAATTATAATTCATTGTTATACGTTGTCTTAAAGGCTCATTAGCAACTAGCCTCATGGTATTATTTAACTGAGGAAGCCCCACAAGAAGTACTATTGCACGATCTCTTGAATCCATGTCAAAATTAAAAAGCATTTTTAAATCATTAAGTATTCCATTACTTACATAATTAGCTTCATCAATAATTATTACAGGAGTTATACGTTTTTCAACTGAATATCTAGTTATTTCATTTTGGATAATTTTGAAATTATCAATTTTTCTGCACATTGGCTCTAGTCCAAGCTGGGCAGCCATATTTTTATAAAATTCTGCAACAGTAAGTGTAGAAAGGGAACTATAAATAACTTTATAAAGTGATGAATTAAGGCTATTAGACCAGTTTCTTATTATTGTAGTTTTACCTCGCCCTGGACCTCCGGTCAGGATTCCGAAACCTTTATTATTAAGTAAATAATTAAGTCTACAAATAACTTCTTTATAGTCAGAAGTTTCTACTACTATTTCCTTAGAATTTTTTATAAACGGATTAAAATCCATTCCATATCTACTTATATAATCCATTATTCTTGACCTCCAGTAAGTTTTATTTTTTCCCTTTTTATAACAGAATTATCATGCTTATTTAAAAGCTTTATTTCTGTAAGTTCAGAAGTGTTTTTATCAACTACATAAATTTTGCTTAAATCAGGTGAATATCTTAGGGTTATTCTTTGTTTTGAGTATCTATAATCAACTTCATATTCTGTTTCATCTATCATAACTACGTTATCGGCTGATACTCTTCTTTCATATTCAAGTAAAAAGGAAGTTTCAATTTGTTCATCTGTAAGCCTTTTAATCATGTGAGATTCCTTGAAAAACCTGTCCTGTGGAGATAGTCCATCTAGAGAAGAATGTATATGCTGATTATAGCTATTAACATATGAAATAAGGCTTATCCTAAGTTCATCTAAATTATTAAAATCATTCATATTAAGCTGGGACATCCATTGATCTTTTAATGTGCGAAACCACCTTTCAATTTTAGCTTTTGATTGTGGGGTATAGGGTGCACAATAACTAATAGTTGTACCTATTCTAGCTGCTAAAAGTTCCATTTGCTTGTTCTTATATGAAGCACCATTATCAAAGTTTAAGATTTTAGGTTTCCCGAATCGTGTAACAGCAGATTTTAAAACAGACATAAGATTTACAAAATTATCATTAAAAAATACATCTATTCCTGTTATGTATCTTGAAGCATCATCAATAAGTGCTATTATGTAAACGCGTTTCTTTTTACCATCTACCTTCAAATAAGGTCCAACGCTGCTGTCACCACACCATACTTCATTTATATGAGCACGCTCATATCTTTTCATATCTTTATTTTTAGAATATTTATTCTCAAGCTTAAGAACATTAACATACCTATTAATTGTTGAAAGTGAAATATCTCCTTTAACAATAGTTCCATTGTTAATAAGCTTTTGATAGATAAGTGTTGCTGGGATTCTTGGATATTCTTGTTTTAAATATTTAATCTGTTCTGTAATATCAGAATCTAATTTACGTGTTCTTCCAGTGTCGCATCGTTTTACAGGTATGAGTGCCTCAAAGCCCTTATTCTTGTAATTGTAATACCAACGTTCAAGAGTAGCAGCAGCTACCTTAGTATCTTCACCATCTGGAGTCTGATATACTTTGCCTGCGGCATCTCGGAAAAATTGTTTAACACTTTTATTTTCATCATAAGTACCACTTATCAGAGGAGCCAAGATTCCGTACCTGAAAAGTGCTATTTCTTTTCTAGTTTTTTCGTCCATATTTTGAAAAAGCCTCCTTTGTTTTATTACAATATAAGCTTATATCTACATAAATTAACAGTAAAACTAAGTTATGTGGTTTTACGAAAATAAAATATTATTGATGCATTTAATTTGCATAAATTGTCTTTTAAAGTTTTTTAAACATTGCTTTGAAATACTTAAATCTAATGAAATTTTAAATGAAGTAATACGTTCCTTCCAATGCTCTAGATATTGTTTTATTATATAAAAAATATTGCTTTCATCGATAAATTCATTAGCTATCATAATGGGTTCAAAAGAAGCTTTGGAATTATAAGCATTAATAATTGAAATATGATCACATAAAAGAATTTGAGAATAAGGTACAATACACTCTGGAAATATAGCATGAGTTTTATTGCAACATGTACACTTTGCTCTAAGAATTGTTATAGATATCTTGCCATCACTGTTTTTAACAGTTCTCTTGTAATAACCATGCTTTACAAGCTGCCCGGACAATGTCGTCAACTTAGTAGATTAAGCTATGCAAAAATAAATTGAAAGAAATCATTTTTGATGTCTATTTTAATTTATCTTAAAAAATGGTACACTAAATAAATCCACTGGATAAAGTGAATTTTAAATATGTATTTATTTATATTTAATATTAAAAACAGGATTTAATATTATGATGGTGCTTTTTTCTTGGATGTTTGTTTTTGCGCTCACAAGATCGGTTGCAACGTATTTGTGAGCGTATTTTTATAGCTTTTTCAAGTATTAATTCTAACAGCTTATTTCTTAATCTAGATTTAACTAATAAAGCTATAATTCGTTTGAATACCTGTCCCAAAATAAAATTCCTATTTGATTGATATATTGAATTTAAATCTTTATCCTTATTATCATTTGATATCGCAGCATCGGCATCTTTTTTTATAAGAGCTGCAATCATCGATAAATAAATAGAAACGTAAAAATCTTGCTTTATGGCAATTGGCTTAGTACCTGAAAATTCTTCGATTTTAAGACTGCATTTTAATTCTTTATATTTAGATTCAACGCCCCATCTTAAGAAATAGAGTTCTTTGAATTTTAAAGGCGTAATAGTATCATCATAGATGTTAGTCACTAAAGTTTCTGTCACCTCATCTGACAGCTTAACTTTTACTACTCTTATTTTTTTTATTTCACCTTTAACTTTATATTTTAAAATAAAGTCAGGGGAATCTATTGATTGTGCAAGTTTAAAAGATGTTGATACTCGCATTAAAAATAGTAATTCCTTGGAATTTAAATAATCAAACATATCATATGAAGGATAGCCTCTATCAAAAATAACAATGCTTTTTCGAGGACAGAATTTATCTCCTATTGACTCTATATGTTGTTTTGCAATATGTCTTTCACTTGTCTTATATTTAGTAATTCTAGAATCTACAATAATGTCATTTAATACATCATATAAGGCTGACGCCGTCGCAATAGCAGTTCTTGTCTTATTTTGATTACTGCTTAATCCAAAATATTCACCACATTCTTTTGTATCTGGCACTTGTAGACTAGTTCCATCTACAGCTAGAATATTAAAACCATTCCAAGTGTTTAAATTTTTATTTATACTATAAAATTTATCAACAAAAAGTCTGCATAATTCATTAAAGGCTTCTGGTGATATATTTTGTCTTGCCTTAGAAAATGCTTGTTTTGTTATTGACGGAAATTTTAAACATTTATGATCTTCAATAAAATTATCAATTTCAGAAGAGATGGATTTTCGCAATGCGGAGCAAATAAAATGAACCGTATTTGAAAAGGATAGTTTTCTATTCCTTGAGAATGAGTTACCTAAGCTGTATGCTTCTTTGTACTCACTTGAAGTAATTAAATCGTTTGTTTCTTTTAAAATTAAAGATAATAATCTAGTATTTTTCATAATGTAAAACCTCGCTATAAATTTATTTCTCTATAGCGAGGCTGCAAAATTTTCCACTATTGTCAAGTGTTTTTTTTATTAAATTATCATTTTCTCTTAAGTTGACGACATTGGCTGCCCGGACCTTCCGCAGGAACAAGTAAGTTTGTGAAAATCTATGTCTTTAATAAATTTATCATAGGATTTTTACGTTAATGACTTGATTTTTGAATCTAAATTAGATATGATTTTTGTATCATAAATATTAGTTATCATAGAATTTATGGTTAGCAGAGCAACAAAACTTTGGTCGGTGGTGTTGCTCTGCTTTTTTCCTTTCTAAGAATAATATAAAATAATAATATACTAAAAAAGGCAAGCATTAAATACTTTGACTAAAATTTAGTCATGCAAATAATGCTTGCTCTTTATTTATTTTGAAGATATTTAAATTTTTTAACATCATATAAAATGCTATTCTATAATATGGTATGCCAGAAGGAAAATATATAAGGAGGGAGTTTTAATCCTTGTTTTAATGGATATCACTCTTCAATATTGCTATTGATAGTGATGGAAAACCATATTCTAGTTTTAATCCTTGTTTTAATGGATATCACTCTTCAATATATTACTCAAGCAAATAATAAGAGAAATAATATGTTTTAATCCTTGTTTTAATGGATATCACTCTTCAATTTATATATAGAAAGTGGAAGAGATATAGTTCTAGTGTTTTAATCCTTGTTTTAATGGATATCACTCTTCAATCTTGTCCTTTTCTTCTTAGAAACTAAATCTACAAAGTTTTAATCCTTGTTTTAATGGATATCACTCTTCAATAGAATCTGTATTTCCTATATCTTCTGTTCCTATAAGTTTTAATCCTTGTTTTAATGGATATCACTCTTCAATTACACCAATAGAAATTGATTCTAGCTTAGCCTTAGGTTTTAATCCTTGTTTTAATGGATATCACTCTTCAATTTGACTAATTTCGTTTGGTTCAATAAGTTTACTTTCTGGTTTTAATCCTTGTTTTAATGGATATCACTCTTCAATCTGATATAGATAATATAGATAAGCAACTAGGGAAGTTTTAATCCTTGTTTTAATGGATATCACTCTTCAATTAAAAATCATCTACTCTTTAAAAGATCCGTCTGAATGTTTTAATCCTTGTTTTAATGGATATCACTCTTCAATCTTAGCAATATACCATTTGCTCTTATATTGTCCCCAGTTTTAATCCTTGTTTTAATGGATATCACTCTTCAATGGTCATTCCATGGGACTTTCTCGGATTATTGTTGAGTTTTAATCCTTGTTTTAATGGATATCACTCTTCAATTTATAGGAATACTTTTGCTCCTTTATGCGTAAATAGTTTTAATCCTTGTTTTAATGGATATCACTCTTCAATATATAAGATTTACAAGTGAAGTCCAATCCTTTCCTATAGTTTTAATCCTTGTTTTAATGGATATCACTCTTCAATTGCATCTACTGCAAATTTTTGTCCTCTATCATAATGTTTTAATCCTTGTTTTAATGGATATCACTCTTCAATTTGAACCATATCTGATCTAGAATTATTTGTATTATGTTTTAATCCTTGTTTTAATGGATATCACTCTTCAATGAATGTAAAGCCACCGAATAAGTATAAGGGTACTGTTTTAATCCTTGTTTTAATGGATATCACTCTTCAATGATGGAGAAGTACATACAGGAACTATTTCTACAAGTTTTAATCCTTGTTTTAATGGATATCACTCTTCAATGCAACAAGAACAGTTGATAGTACAACAAGAACAATGTTTTAATCCTTGTTTTAATGGATATCACTCTTCAATAGCAAAATTTAATACATCCCGCTGTTTCTAACTGCTCACACCAATTTTGAGACTAGCTTAAAATTCATGTTTTTGATAAATAAAACAGCATAATTGACGCTTTTTTATATAGCTTTACATACCTATAACTGCCTCTAAAGTCAGTATTCATCACATATCTAGAAAAATAAAATTATTTTTTCAAAAAATTATATATAATTAATCTCTCTATCTATATTATACTATTATTTTTTCAGCTATCAACTATATTTAACATTTATAGTAAATATTAAAATAATTATCTGCTTTCTCTTTTTGCCATAATAATATCAGGCTTGCCATATCCATTTGCATCAGGCATAACACCAACTATTTTAAATCCATTTTTCTGATAAAATTCATATGGATTATTTTTTAAATTTTTAATTGATTCAACTTTCTTAAATGTATCTTCATATAAATCCACTCCTCCTATAGAAGTTTCATTATTAGCATCTGCTGTAGTTAAAATAATTGTTGTTCCTTTTCTATGTATTACTTCCTGTTCAAATTTTTTTATAAGTTCTGTACCAATTCCTTTTTTATGAAAGTCTTCCTTTACAGCTATAGGCTGAATCTCCCATATATGTGCGTTGTACTGCTCAATCCCACATATAAATCCAAGCACATTATTTTTATTATCAACTGCTATCATACTGATTTTTGAAGGATTTATACATCCTCTTACAAACTGCTTAGTATATTCAAGGTCAGTAAAATCTTTAAAATACTTCATTATAAGTTTTGCACATTCTAATACTTGTTTTTCATTATCTATTAAATTTATTATTTTCATCTTTTTTATTCCTTCTCATTAATTTATTCCTATCTTTATATTATCGCACTTTTTATCCATATAATGATCTAATTAGACTTTTTTGTTATATATTTCATATATTGTTGATAAGAGTTTATTATTTACTATATAATTATGGTGTTGGATTAATATATTTTATTAAAAAAAGGAGAATAGTACTTATGAAAAAAAATAATTCTTTAATTACAAATTTAACAAAAATAATTATTGTATTAATTATTTTAATCTTTTCTCTCACAACTTTATTAAACATATTAAATATCAAAAAAAATATGACTTCCGTATTACTATCCAAATCAATAAATACAGCTGATGAAGTTAAAAGCCTAATAGAATATATTATCGAAAATAAAGGTGAAGATATTGAAGAACTTCAAAACCTTGTTGAAAAGAAAGCTTCATCAGATAATATTTGTTACGCCGTCATCATAGATAAAAACTGTGAGGCAATAGCACATAGTGATTCACAAAAAATCGGTAAAGTCTACGATGATGATTATACGCAAGACGTCGTTAAAAATGCTAAAACATCATCAATCAAATTTTACGCGGACGTTCAAAAAGTATGGTCATATGATATTGTGGTTCCAATAATGGTAGATGGCAGTCAGTTTGGCTCACTCGATATTGGTATACCTATAAGTGGAATAAACTCTGTAATATCAAGTTTTGTTATTCTTCAAATAATAATTGCTATTATTGCTACAACTTTAGTTGCTATTATTATTCTTTTATTATTAAAGAGAACTTTAAATCCTTTAAAACATATAACCCAATTAATAAATGAAACTAGTGAACTGAATTTCAATAATAATTCTTTATTAAATAAATATGTAAATAAAAATAATGAAATTGGTATTATATCAAAGTCTCTTATAAATATGAGAGAAAAACTTAAATGTATGATTTCAACAATTAAAAGCACTTCTGATGAAATAAACAGTTTTTCAACTAATTTAGGAACAACTGTTGATAATTCAATAAATTCTTTAAATAATATTTCAAATGCTATTTCAGACATAGCTAAAAGTTCTGAAAATCAATCAGAAGATATTCAAAACGAAGTTAACCAGATTGATACTTTAAGCTCGCAAGTAGATAATATTTCAAATAAGACAGAAGTAACATTTGATAAAATAAGTAATACTGCTAACTTAAGCAAACTTGGAAGTACAGTTGTACAAAATTTATCAGCATGTTCTGAAAAAAATGAAAATGTATCTAATAATATAAAACTAATAGTTACTGATGTTGATAAAAATTCAAAAGAAATAGGAAGCATAATTGAAACAATTGATGAAATTGCAGAGCAGACTAATCTTCTTGCTTTAAACGCATCTATTGAAGCAGCACGTGCAGGTGAAAGTGGAAAGGGATTTACTGTTGTTGCAGAAGAAGTAAAAAAGCTTGCAGAAGAGACTTCTAAATTTACTAACGAAATTAAAGAAAAGATTAAAACAATACAAACAAAATCAGATAGTGCAGTATCCTCTGTAGAAGAAAATATTAATATTGTAAATGAAAATACCGAGGCAGTTCAAAAAACCGAAAATATTTTTAAACAATTAACATCTGAAATAGCTTTCTTATCAAAAACAATCACAGAAATTGTTGATTCAAACAAAACAATGCTTGAAAATAAAAATGCTATTTTAGATATTATACAAAATACATCTTCTGGATCAGAAGAAACAACTGCAGCAACTCAAGAAATAAATAGTATAACTAAAAAACAGATGATAGATATAAACAATCTATCATCTGAAGTAAATAAACTTCAAGAATTTTCAGATTCTCTTACTACTGAAATGAATAAGTTTAATATATAATTCTTTTATATGATAAAGGCGGCTCAAAGCCGCCTTTATCATATTTATAATTTAAGTTTCTGAGCTGAAAATCCTCTCTTATCTATACTCTCTATTTTAAGATCATTAAATATACAATTTACTATTGTTTCATATTCATTAATGTTCATACATTTTCTTATTTTCTTTTTATACTTCTCATTATCATAAAATAACTGTATCATATATGACCAAAATTCTTTCATCTTAAATAAAACATTCTTATCGCCATATAGAACTTCTTTATATCCACTATAGACTGTCTTATGAAATAACCTTAATTTATCATTATCTGCTCCAAGTCCATCTCTAATTTCCAAAATAAGTCCAGGATTACATATAAGTCCACGTCCAAGCATAATCCTTTCTAAAGATGGACATCTTTTTATAAGATTATTATAGTTATTAATATTAAAAATGTCTCCATTATAACAAACTGGATTTTTACTTTCTTTAAGTGCATATTCAAATATATCCATATGAATTTCGTTTCTATAAAAATCCTGCTGCGTTCTGGGATGTATTATAAGCTCCTCTAAAGGATATTTATTATATATCTTAATAAGTTCATAAAACTCATCAGGCTTATCAATGCCTATACGTGTTTTGACTGATATTTTTACTTTTGTCTTTGAAAATACTTCATCAAAAAATCTATCAAGTTCCTCTCTTTTTTTAAGGAAACCTGAACCTTTAAATTTAGATACAACAGTTCCAGATGGACATCCAAGATTTAAATTTATCTCATCATATCCAAGTTCTTTTAGTTTTTCTTCAGTATTTATAAAATACTCTGCATTATTTGTTAATATCTGAGGTATTACATTTATATTTCTATTGTTTTCAGGCTGTACATCTTTAAGCTCTCTTGTCTTAAATTTTCTGCTTTTATTTGCTACAACAAAAGGAGTAAAATACTTATCTATCTCTCCAAAAACTGACTCAAATGCATTTCTATATATATATCCTGTAATCCCTTCAAGGGGTGCAAAATAAAATTTCATATTAAAAAGCTCCTAATTATATATTTTCATATATAATATAATACAAAAGAGTACGTTATAGCAAAAAAGTTTTTAATGGTGGAATAAACGTATTCCTGTAAATGCCATAGCCATATTATACTTATCACATGTTTCAATTACATTATCATCTCTTATAGATCCCCCAGGCTGTGCAATATAAGAAACACCACTTTTTGAAGCACGCTCTATATTATCTCCAAATGGGAAAAATGCATCTGAACCAAGTGAAACTCCACTTATACTTTCAAGATATTCTTTTTTCTCCTCTTTTGTAAATACTTCTGGTTTTTCTGTGAATACTCTCTGCCACTCTCCATCTTTTAAAAGATCCATATAATCATCTGATACATATACATCTATAGCATTATCTCTATCTGGTCTTTTAAGTCCTTCTTTAAATGGAAGATTTAACACCTTATCGCTTTGTCTTAAGAACCATATGTCTGCTTTATTTCCTGCAAGTCTTGTGCAGTGTATTCTTGACTGCTGTCCTGCCCCTATTCCTATTGCCTGACCATCTTTAACGTAACATACAGAATTTGATTGTGTATATTTTAAAGTTATTAAAGAAATTAATAAGTCTCTTCTTGCATCTTCAGGTATATTCTTATTTTTAGTTGGAATATTATCTTTAAGAATTTCTTCTGATAATTTAACATTATTTCTATGCTGCTCAAAAGTCACTCCAAAAACCTGTTTCCTTTCTATTTCTCTAGGTGTATAATCTTTATCAATTTTAATTACGAGATAATTTCCCTTGCGCTTTCTCTTTAAAATTTCAAGAGCTTCATCTGAATATGAAGGTGCTATTATTCCATCTGAAACCTCATGAAGTAAAAATTCTGCTGTATCTTTATCACATTCATCAGATAATGCTGCAAAATCTCCATATGATGACATTCTATCTGCACCTCTTGCTCTTATATAAGCAGTAGCCATTTCAGAAATCTCTTTTCCTTGAGCCATATACATTTTTTTAAGCTTATCATTAAGTGGAACTGCAACAGCTGCTCCTGCAGGACTTACATGTTTAAATGATGCTGCTGCTTTAAGATTTGTTGCTTCTTTAAGCTCTTTTACAAGTTGAAAACTGTTAAAAGCATCTAATAAATTAATATATCCAGGTCTTCCATTTAATATTTCAATAGGAAGTTCACCTTTTTCCATATAAACTCTTGCTGGTTTTTGATTTGGATTGCATCCATATTTTAACTGTAATTCTTTCATTTTACTTTACACACTCCTTTTAACAATAGAAAAGCCGGCCATCTGGGCTTTTCTCTGCCCAGACGGTCGGCTAAAATTTGTTATACTCCATGTGGTAAATCCACTTCCGTCAGTCATATAACTTTATACTTAAAAAATATCATCAGTACTTCTATTTGTCAAGTTACTTTGCATTAGGATTATTTACCACTCCTAAAAATAGTGGTGTATTATCATTATTTGTTATTGCAAATATAAATGGTCTGTTAAGTTTCATATCGTAATACTCTTTATTAAAATCAGGAGCTGCACTAGAAACCATAGATATTTCAGTATATGCGGCAGCTTCTGCACCATATTCATCTATTGATACCCTGCTCTGCTGTTTTACATTTGAAACATAAAGTTCTCCATCTTTACTGTATTTAGAAAAGTCTGCAGCACTAGTATTATAAATATTTTCAAATCCAATTTTCTTTAACATATCATTTAAAGTATATGAAGATGAAAAATCAAATTTAGGAAGTGATAATGAAAGTTCTACTCTCTGTGAAGTATCAGAATCAAGAGAAGATAAAGCTTCATTTAATTCCTCTTTATTATTTAACATATAGTCACAATTTATATCTTCATTTGGAAGAATAAACATCATTTTCTGTCCATTTCTAAATGGAATTGAGCATGATACATAATTGTTTCCTTTATTAATTGAAGTAGAATATGTCTTATTCATAAAATCAGTAGATACTTTATTTCCATTTTCTAAAGTAAAATAATCTTCTGCAGTATCATTTTCATCAAATGCTTTAAGCCATGAATCTTTGAAATATACTGTATTAAATATGTCCATAACCTCATTATCTAATGCTTTAAACTGAGAACTTTCTAAATTTAACTTATCATCAGTCTGCTCATTCAAATAAGAGGCTATCTCCTTTGAAGTTTCACTGTCTTGAAGATCTCTTTCAAATATTCCAGCATTATAATTGTTCTGAACTTTTTTTAATATATCTTTATTAAAAGAAACTTCTTTATTATTATTATCTATCCACACAGAATCAGCTATTTTGCACATTCCAGTATCATTTTTAAAAATTTCTTTTTTATAAAGGTTCATAAAATCTGTGCTTAGTTTATCAGGTTCACTTATATTTAAACCTTTCATCATGTCCACTTTTGTATCATTATCTGCACCTTCACTTAATACTGCAAGTGCCATAAATAAACTTACAGGTGAATAAGTGTAGTTATTATCTTTATTGCTGCCAGTTAAAAGCTGTGAAGATGAATCAATGCAGAATTTATTTACTCCTTCATTAAAGGTATACTTCTTCTCTTTTTCAATCCAAGCTCCATCAGAACCCACTTCGAAATCACCAATAAATGTATCATGAGCCATTGAACCATCAGAATAAAGATAATACCACTTTCCTGCATCTTGAATCCAACCTGTCTGCATTTCACCAGTAGCGCCTAAATAATACCAGTCATTGTTATATATTTGCCAGCCTTTTAAAACATTTTGATCTTCATAATAATACCATTTGCCATTATTATTTTGCCACACATATCTATCATCTGCATATGTTCCTATTGAACAAAAATTTGTTATTCCTAAAACAAAAATTAAAGTCAATGCTATTTTTTTAATTATCATGTATTTTTCCTTCTTCCATTTCTATTAACATCTCTTTATAAATATACAACATAACTTTTCCAATAAAGGTACTTATCTTTAAATTTTAATTTTTAATTTAGAATTACAAATTCTTCAAATTGACTGTGTTATTAATATTTCTTTTAACATAGCAATATAACATATACAACATTTTATACATATATATTTTATATATTGTATATATTATAAAATAATATATACTTAATATTTTTTATTTTATTCCTAATTTTTCATCATAGAAATTAATTTTTCAAGAGCTTTTTTTGAATTATGAGAATCACTTAAAATTATATTTTTTAATTCAGATATTTTGTTTTCATCTAATGATGTATTCTTTTTATTATCATTTGAAGCTTTATCAAAATCAGTATTTCTTATTATTTTTTCTTCTTCAACGCTGCATTTAATATGTTCATCATATTCTTCCATAAGAGCTTTGTGCCATCTTATTGAATCTTCTATGACATTTATTATCATATCAAACGATATCTTTTCTGTCTTTAATGACTGATCAGTTATCTTAATGGTTCTTAAGTATTTCCAATAATCAAGTTTCTTATTAAGTTCTTCTATATGCTTTGAAATTATAGTGTATCCGTCTTCCTTATCTAATCTTTTAAACGTAATTGGTAGAATAAATTTATCAATAGATATAGGCATAAGCGGCTGTGAAAGTTCTTCTTTTATACATTCTTTAAGTTCTTTTTTCCCTTTTTCAGTTATGCCATAAATTTTTCTTACCTTAGAATCTAATGTTTCTTCTTTTAAAAGTTCTACTTGTCCTTCTTTTTCCATTTTATTTAAAGCATAGTATATAGATCCCGATTTAATTTTTGCCCATTCATCAAGTCCAGTAGCTTGCATAAACTTTTGAATTTCATATCCATGAGTCGATTTTATGTTTAAATAGTACAGAATTATTAATTTTACCATATTTTTCTCCTAATATTTTATTATTTCTTTTGTATATATTTATATTATATATACAATATTGTATATAGTCAACTAATTATAAGTTATTGTATAATTTCTTGCTGAAATTAATAATTTTTTGTACATAAAAACAGAGGGAGAGATTTTTTATGTTAATAAATGTAATGTAAAATTATTCCTTATATTATATATCAATTTATCTCCCACTAACTCAAATAAATCAAGAAAAATAATTAAAGCTTTCACCTTAAGCGAAAGCTTTATAATTTTAATTATTAATCCCACTTTTTAATATGATCGTCTTCAAAACCGGTATTCTTCTTATGCTTTATAATAGCTTTCGCTACAAAGCCACTAAAGAATACAAAGAATGTTACAGCCCATCCTGCTACTATATTAGACCAAAGCGGATAGCCTGACTCTGCTCCATATACTCCTCCACTTGCAAATAATGTATGAAGGTTCCAAATGCAGAATACTACAAGTGCAATAGGAGCTATACATTTAATAGAGCCTCTAAACCACCATTTTGGAATTTTATATTTAGATGTATTTCTATTAACTTCATCTAATACCTTCTGAGGACTAAATACCCATCCAACAACAATACATTCTAATGCTCCTATTATTATCATGTTATATTGATTTGTCCAGTTATCTAAAATATCAAGCCATGCAAGACCAGACTGAGTTATAAATATTATTGATATAATTCCTGCTATAATACAGATTGTTTTTGTAGTTCTTCTTGCATTTAATTTGAATCTGTCTGCTAGTGCTGTTGAAACACCTTCTAAAATAGAAAAAGCTGAGTCTACTGCAAGTGAACATAAGCATAAATAAAATATCATTCCAAATAATGCATTAAACCATCCTATATTAGTTAAATTGACTATTGCCTGTGGAAAAATAACAAAAGCTGTGGCAATGCCTGACACTGACATATCATCGACTGTCATTCCTACACCATACATTGTTGTAAACATAACTATTCCAGATAAAATACTAACTCCTAAATCTGCAAATGCAATTATTGTTGCATCTTCTGCTATATTAGAATTCTCTGAAAGATATGAACCATATGCAATCATTATAGCCATCATTATTGAAAGACTATAAAATACTTGTCCTATTGCATCTATTATTAATTTTGACCATAATCCTTTTGCTGTAATTTCCCCAAAATCAGGAACAAATAATTTAACAAATCCTGTAGGTCCTCCTGGCATTGATAATCCTTTAAGGGCCATAATAATTAAAAATAATAATGGAAGAGTAAGTCCTGTGTATTTAACAACTTTACCAACACTTACTGTACCTTTACGAATACATATATATATTAATATCCATGCTATTGCAAGTGCGAAAGCCATAGACATTGGAACGCCCACTCCTTTTATTGTCCATGAAGTCTGAGTAATCTGACCAAATAAATTACTTGCAGCCTCTGAATCTTTAACCATGCCTGCAAATTTAAAACTAAATATTGCCATTGCTATTACCCAGCCAAATACTGCCGCATAATATACCCCTATAGCAAAAGCATTTGTTGTAGCCGCCCATCCTACATATTCTACTTTCTTGTTCATTGATCTAAATGCACCAGGTGCTCCCTGCTTTGTTTTTCTTCCTATGGCTATTTCCATAGCAAGCATTGGTATCCCAAGTACAATCATTGCTATTATATAAGTAATTAAAAAAGCTCCTCCGCCATATTTTCCTGCAAGTCCTGGAAATCTCCATGCATTTCCAAGCCCAACAGCCGATCCTATTGCCGCTAAAATAAATGTCATTCTAGACGACCAAGTATTTCTATTCTTCATTATTATCACCTCCCATTAATTATACTCCCATTTATGGTAAAATATTAATATAATAATAAAAAGTTATTATTACATTAATATTTTCAATAAAATCTTTCTATTTATATACATTTTGATAAAATACTTTACTTATTTATGCTAAATTGTGAAATAGGTTTTTACCAATTAAAAACTTTTCATGAATTTATAGCACAAAAAAAGACACTATTATTATTAAAAAATAATAGCATCTTTTTAATCACATATATTCTATTTTGAAATTATTTCTACTCCGTCTTCAGTTACAAGAAGTGTATGTTCCCATTGTGCTGAAAGTGAACCATCAACAGTACGCACTACCCATCCATCACGCTTGTCGATGAATATTTCGTGTCCTCCCTGATTTATCATAGGTTCTATTGTAAATACCATTCCTGGTACTAAAATCATACCTGTTCTTCTTCTTCCATAATGAAGAACTATTGGATCTTCATGCATAGTAAGTCCAACTCCATGTCCACAGAATTCTCTTACTACTGAGTATCCATTACTTTCTGCATGCTTTTGAATTACTTCTCCTATATCTCCTAAAAATGTTCCAGGTTTTACGATCTTAACTGCTAATTCAAGACACTCTTTAGTGACTTTAACAAGTTTGTCTGCTTCTTCTGAAACTTCACCTATCTTAAACATTCTTGAAGCATCTGAAAAATATCCATTAAGATTAGTTGTTGCATCAACATTTACAATGTCTCCATTTTTAAGTATCTCATTTTCATTTGGAATTCCGTGGCATACAACATCATTAACAGATACACATATGCTCTTAGGATATCCTTCATAATTAAGATCTGCTGATACAGCACCTTTAATTGTTACATATTCCTGTGCCATTTTATCTATATCATTTGTTGACATTCCTTCTTTAATCTCACTTTGGATTAAATCAAGAAGTCCATTATTTACTTTAGCACTTTCTCTTATTCCTTCAATCTGCTCTTTATTTTTTATTAAGTTTCTGCCTGGAACAATATATCCTTTTCTTCTTAATCTTGATAACTTCTCATCAAATTCAAGATGACAGTTTTTATACTTTAAGCCACTTTTACACCAGCATAAATCATTTCTACCTAATCTCATTTAAAACTTTCCTCCATTTAAAATAATATTTATTCTTTAATTAATATATCTAAAGTATGTGCTCCCGCCCCCAAAAGTTCAGGTCTTTCACATGTTGATAAATGATATTTTATAAAAAGCTTAAATGTTTCTTCATCCATATTATGAAGCATTGGTCTTAAATAATCAGCAGGACCATCAGATGAAATTATTTTTTCCCTTTTAAGTCCTGAAATCGCACTATCAATTTTATCAATATCTTCAAGCCTTACATAATCATATAAATCGTGAATTTCTGATAGGCAGTGAAAATCCTTTGAAATTTTCCCTTCGGCAATACATCTTGCTATATTATTTTGTTTGAACCCATAAGTAAGTATACTATATTCATTCATACAGTATGCAACAAGAATATATCCTTTACTTTTCGTAACACGCTTTGCCTCATTAAGTACTTTTATCTTGTCTTCTTCTGAATATAAGTGATACATTGGACCAAATACTAATGTCATATCAAAAGTATTATCATCAAATCTTGATAAATCAAGTGCGTTCCCTTGATATGCCTTTACACTGCTTTTTTTTGATTTTAAAACTCCAAGATTATGCTTTACAAGTTCTAATGCTGTAACATCATATCCCTCATTTGCAAGAGCTACTGAATATCTCCCAGTACCTGCCCCAACATCAAGAATTTTAGGGTTTTGTACACCCTTAATATATTCATGAATATATTTCATAGAAGTTATATATTCAACCTGTCCATGCCTTCTTGTAAGTCTTTTATCTTCACAGAATTTATTATAGTACTTTTCAAGTTCCTCTGTTATTTCATCAATATTCTCTTTCACTTCATTGCCACCTCATTATTTCATATATATATTGTACCATAATTTAAAACACTTTATTTGCTGATGTCATATAAGCTTTGAAAAGAAAATTTTATACATCTTGCGATAAAAGATATTTTATTTCATTTTTTGTAAGCTTAGTATTACTCATGCAATAATCAGTATCATTATCTAAAAGATTATTAAACATACTGCTTTTTTCTTCTTTTAGCTTTAATATTTTTTCTTCTATTGTATCTTTTGATATTATCTTTATTACCTCTACATCATTTTTCTGTCCTATTCTATACGCTCTATCTGTTGCTTGATTTTCTACTGCAGGATTCCACCACGGATCAAAATGAATAACAACCTGTGCTGATGTTAAATTAAGTCCTGTTCCTCCTGCCTTTAGCGATATTAAAAATATATCTGCATCATTAGTGTTATTAAATCTTTCACATAAATTCACTCTTTCAGAAGCTTTTGTTGAACCATCTAAATAGAAATATGATTTATTATCTTTGTCGAGTTTTTCTTTAAGTTTTTTTAAAACAGTTGTAAACTGTGAAAAAATAAGCACCTTCTTATTGCTTTTCTTACACATATCTATAATCTCTAAAACTTTATTAATTTTACTACTTCCGCCTTTATATGTATCATCAATAATTGATGGGTCTAACGCAATCTGCCTAAGCTTTGTCAAAAATGATAATATGGATATCTGATTTGTCATTCCTTCAGATTCTTTTATGATTTTTTTTAAACTTAACTTATAGTATCTTTTCTGCTCTTTTGTCATTTCAACATAAAATGTTCTTTCAATTTTATCAGGTAGTTCTTTTAAAACCTGAGATTTAGTTCTTCTTAAAATAAATGGTTTTATCATGATTTTTAGATATTTAATCTGATTTTCATCTCCATTTAAAAACCTTGTTTTAAATTCCTTTTCTGAAAATAAATATCCTTCCTTTAAAAAATCAAATATACTCCATATCTCTAAATAATTATTTTCTATCGGCGTTCCAGTTAGTGCAAATCTTACTTTGCTTTTAATATTTTTTACGCTCTTTGTAACTTTCGATTTATGATTTTTTATAAATTGTGCTTCATCTATAATAAGATTATCAAAGATGCAGTCTTTATAAAAATCTATATCCATATTAAGAGTTCCATAAGAAGTTATTATCACATTATATGAAGATAAACTTTTTATCATTTTCATACGTTTATCTTTACTTCCATGAACACATGCTATTTTTAAAGTAGGTGCAAATTTTTTAAATTCAGCTATCCAATTATAAACAAGTGATGATGGTGTAACTATCATAGTTTTTTCTTTTCTATTTTTTAAAATAAAGCTTATTATCTGAATGGTTTTCCCAAGGCCCATATCATCAGCAAGTATACCAAAAAGTCCTTTTACTTTTTTATTCTGAAGCCATTTTAAGCCTTCTTTCTGATAATTTCTTAAGCTGCCTTTAAAATCTTTTATCGTTGTTTTAAAAATTCTATTTTTCTTATCATCTTTATTTATAACATCTATATAATCTACATTTTTAATAGCTTCATCAACCAAATCTTCATATCCTAAAGGTAGACTTATTTTATCTCCTTTATAATTAATTATTTTTAAGAAGTTCATAAATTTCCTTATATTTTCATCATTAAAATCAAGGAAATTATAATTGTTAAATCTATAAAATTCTTTTCCCTCTGAAAAACTATCAAGTGCAGAATTCCATTCATCATTTTCTATGTTAGAAATATTTAAATCAAACTTTAATTTATCTTCTTCATCTTCCAGTTTAGCTATAATATCATCAGCATCCAGCACTTTTATTTCACCAATATCTTTGGATGTTTTAATATCACATAAGTTCGATATGTTACTTTTTATAAGCTCTATCAGACTTTCATCTTCACCTACAAAATAATATAAATCATCTTTTTTAGTAAAACTATTTAAGAATAAAATTTCCTCTATTTTTTTTACTTTTGCTGATTTTTTCAAAGATGCTTTTTCCTTAGGAATATTAAATTCACAGTATAATTTTTCATTATCTTTTTTAAAATATAGATTAAATTTATACTCTTCTGACACCATATCAATCACATCATCATTTATCTTAAGTTTTCCGATTCTTCTTAAAGCTTTTATTACCTTTTGAGCTGAACTTTTCTTTATGTAGCAGTAGTGTCTTTCATGAAGGACATCATAAAATGGGGTATATAATTTATATTGCTTTATAGAAGGCAGGTAAATACATCGATTATATAAAAATACTGATTTTTCAGTGTTTAACGCTTCAATTTTTGTCTTAAAGGTCTGTAACTTTATCCGTTCATCTTCCAGTTTAATAGTAAAATTAAGAGGAATATTTTCATTTTTTATCTTAGAAATATATTCAGAATTTATCTTCATAGCAAAATCTATATAAGTACATTCCATCAATATATTTCTAATATCTTCATCTTTAATTTTAAAATTAGTATTTTCAAGTATTCTTAAAAGATTTTCATTCTTTTTTAGAAAATCACCTTTATAATTTTCTATATATTTTTTAAGAGCCATAGGACTTGCTATTTTAGTTCTCTCATTTCCTATTAAAAACAAAATAGCATCAAATTTATATGGAGAATTAAACTTTTCTTCAAGCCTAAGTTCCACTTTTATATTTTCGTTTTTATTTAAAGTATAATCTTCACCCTCTGTTAGCTTTAATAAAGTGGCAATTATATGTTCACATATAAAATTTCCAGAATATCTTTTTGCCTCTTCAGATAGCTCACAATTACATATAAAATCAATTTGTTGAGTAGCTTCATTTATTCTTATTTGAGTAAAATATGATTTTGATTTATCATAAACTCTTCCATATATATTAGTAAAACCGTCTGTTTCTTTTACCTCTACAGACTTAACATTTTCATTTAGAAGATGTTTTTTCCCCTTTTTGTAGCTTATACTAAATTTGTCTTTTAAAATATTCTTTATTACTATTTTAAGATTCACATAGTCACCCCCTAAGCCTTATCGTAATATTATCTACTAAAAGCAATTTAACATAAAATTATTTTACCATAAATATTATGTTCTTAGAATTTGATATTTATTTTTTACGCAAAATGAGCTTTGCACTAATTATTTAATGCAAAGCTCAATACTACATTTAAAATATCTAATTTATAAACACTTTTATATACTTAATTACTTCTATTTATCGCCAAATTTTATTTTTATTATTTCTTTAATTGTCTCTACACACTGTTCTCTTCCTAATTTATCACTATTTAATACCACATCATAATTTAAAGGTTCAGTCCAATCTAGTCCTCCTGAATAATAATTATAATATTGAGAACGATATTTATCTGTGCTACGTACAATTTCCTTTGCTCGTTCTGTAGATACATGCATTTTATTCTTAATAGATTCTGTGCATGTCTCATATGGTGCTTTAATATAAACTTTAAGAACGTTTGGGTAATCTATTAAAATTTGATCTGCACATTTACCAATAATAATACAGCTTTCAGTTTTAGCAAGACTTTTAATTATTTCTGCCTGAATTTTAAAAAGATTGTTATCAGATATAAATTTTTTCTCTTGTGGTTCAATAACAAGGGCTCGTGGCAATCTTCTTAAAAAATTTGCAATATATTTTCCCCTTAACCTCTCATCAGTTTCAACAAACATACTTTCATCTATTCCACTCTTGTCAGACGCCATTGTAATAATTTCTCTATCATAGCACGGAATATTTAATTCATCTGATAGTCTTGTCCCAATATATTTACCACCACTTCCAAATCCTCTAGCAATTGTAATTACATAATTCTGCATCTTTTCCCCTCCCCATATAGTATTTGGGTAAAATCTTTCTATTATTTTTATAATCTTGGGGTTATGATTAATTAATCATTATCAGCTTTTAAAATTGCATTAAGCATAACCGATGCTCCTTCTGTACAATGTTCTGGCTTTGAATATTCTGGTTCACAATGAGATAATCCATCTTTTGACTGTACGAAAATCATAGTTGTTGGAATCATATAAGATGCAAACTGTGCATCATGTCCAGCTCCTGAATGAATATATTGATGAGATATGTCAAGTTCTTCGGCAGACTCTTTTACGTAGCTAACTAACTTTTTATTCCAATATACTGTATCTCTATTCCATGCTTTTTCAACTTTACAAGTACATCCATCCCATACTTTATCAGCACAACTTTTAACAATTTCAAGAACTTTTTCTAACACTTTAGGATCCTCATGTCTAGAATCAAATGAAAAATCAAAATAATCAGGTACACATGTATGTACACATGGATGACATACAACTTCACCAGTTGTATATACTAAGTCCTTATATCCTAATTTATCTATTTCTTCATGAAGATAACAAAGAGCTTTTGACGCTGCTAAAAATGCATCTTTTCTCTTAGGCATTGGAAAAGTTCCTGCATGAGTAGTCTGACCGTAAAATTTTAATCTATAATTAAACATACCAAGTACACAATCAACAACTCCTATATTCTTACCATTATCTTCAAGAATTGGTCCTTGTTCAATATGTGTTTCAAACATATACTCATATCTATCAGGTGATAATCTATATTTTTTATCTCCTTTAAATCCAGATTTTTCAAGAGCTTCTCCAAAAGTGCTTTTCTTATCAACAATACTCTTCGAATTCATCATGTCTTCATATCTGAATCCAGTTTTTATATCTTCTGGTAAATAATCATAACATACAATTCCCGAACACATCATTGCTGGTGGGTATAAAGAACCTTCCTCATTTGTCCAAATCATTGCAGTTAATGGATGTTTATGTGGAATATTTTTTTCTACAACTGTTTCAAGCACTTCCATTGCAGACATAACTCCAAGTATTCCATCATAATTTCCACCATTTTTAACAGAATCAATATGTGATGCCATTACAATTCTCTTAGCATTTTTATCAGAACCAGCAAGTGTAGCATACATATCTCCTAAATCATCTACTTCAATTTCTGCTCCAATTGCTTCCATTCTCTTTCTATATTCATTTCTAGCTTTAATTGCTGCTTCTGAAAGAGAATATCTTGTTATTCCACCATGTCCAGCATCTCCATATTTCGAAAATGTTTCTATTTTATCCTTCATTCTTTCTAAATTACATTTATACATATATTAAGCACCTTCCTTTAATAATATTAATTTTCTTTGTTTTTCTTTATTTCAACTCTTGTTCCTGCTGTAATTGAACCAGTAGGACATACTAATTTACACAATTGACATCCAACACATTTATTTGCATTAAGAATTGGCTGTCCCGTTTTTTCATCTAAATATATAGCTTGATGTCCTCCATCAAAACATGATAAATAACATCTTCCACAAGAAACACATGTTTTTCGGTTAAATTTAGGATATTGAATAGTATTTCGATTTAATACATCTGTTGAAAATACTTTTGGAACTGCTTTTCCAATAATTTCTGACACTGATGAAAAACCTTCAGTTTTCATATAAGTTATCAGTCCTTCAATCATATCTTCAATTATGCGATAACCATACTGCATTACTGACGTAGTGACCTGAATTGTTCCACAGCCTAAAGCTATAAATTCTGCTGCATCTTTCCACGTTTCAATTCCACCCATTCCACTTATTGGTATATTTTTCAATTCACTATTTGTTTTCATATCATATAAAAAACGTAAAGCAATTGGTTTTACAGCTTTTCCAGAATATCCACCAACAGCAGATTTTCCATCAACATTAGGTGTTGATACAAAATTATTATATAAATCAACATTCATAATACTTTTTATTGTATTAATTGCTGCAATTCCATCAGCTCCTGCTTTAACAGCAGCTAAAGCAGGTATTTCCATATTGGTAATATTAGGAGTCATCTTTGCTAAAATAGGAAGTTTTGTACCTTTTCTTACTGCTTTCGTATATTTTTCAACTAATTCAGGTTCTGTACCAACATCACTTCCAAGTCCATCCTTTGTCATATTAGGACATGAGAAATTACATTCAACTATATCAGCTCCAGCTTGCTCCATTTTTTGTGCAAGATAAGTCCATTCCTCTTCATCTTGTCCCATAATTGATGCAATAATAATTTTTGTAGGATAATTCTTTTTTAATTTTTTTAAATATGTGATGTTTTCTTCTAATGTATGATCTGAAATTTGTTCAATATTTTTAAAACCAATAAACGGATTATTTTCTTTTTCAAGACTTGCAAATCTTGGAGAAACTTCTTTAGGAACAAATTTACCAATTGTTTTAAAAGCTACGCCTGCCCAACCCATATCAAAAGCTTTTGCTACCATTTCATAATTACTTCCAACAACTGAAGATGATAGAAAAAACGGATTTTCACAATGAACTCCACAAAAGTCAACAGATAAATCTACTTTTATTGAATCTGAAAGTTTTTTCTCTGTTTTTATAGCATTTGTTTTTATAAAAATTTCTCTTATATTAACTGAACTATCAATTTGATTCCTTCTGCACATTTTCATACATGGAGCATCACAGTTTAAACATTCAGCACCTTTTTTTAGTTTTTCACCTGCTCCAACATAATTTTCAAAACGTAATGAACGTATAATATTTGATACATTAATACCTTTTTTACAAGCTTTACTACAGGGAGCATCGTGACATAGAAGACACCTTCCACTCTCACTTTTTATAATCATTTCTTCGTATGCCATAATATTAGCCTCCTAATTTCTAATTATTTTTTTATTAAATCATATAAATATCATTTAATTTAAAATTATTTTGGTTGTCTTTTTACATACTTACCAATACCAGGTTTCCCAACATATTCTCCATTATCATACACAAGCTGTCCTCTTAAATACGTCTGTACTGGATATCCATGAAGTTTTTTGCCTTCCCAAATTGTATGATCATAATCAGAATGCATATTGTTAACACTTATTGTAAAATCTTTATCTTTATCATAAATAACAATATCTGCATCTTTTCCTATTGCAATAGCGCCTTTATCCTTGCATCCAAATATTTTTGCTACATTTGTTGAACATACTTCAACAACTCTTTCAAACGAAAGTTTTCCGTTATTAGCAGCATCAAGCATATATGGATATAGATTTTCAACCCCAGCACAACCATTAGGAATCTTTGAGAAATCATCTTTTCCCCAATCCTTCTCATAACTTTGAAATGGGCAGTGATCAGTTGCAACAGTATCAATAAATCCTGCTTTTAAAGCAGTCCACAATGCATCTTGACTCTCTTTACCTTTCATAGGTGGAGAACATACAAAGTTACGTCCATCTTCTCTTTTATATACATCGCAAGTAAATTCAAGATATTGAGGGCATGTTTCAATATATATATCCTTGCCTTTCTCTTTAGCCTTAATACATTCCTCAAGTCCTTCTTTATCTGCCATATGAACAAGATATACAGGTGTATCTAAGTGGCTAGCCCAGTGAACAACTCTCTTATCAGCTTCAGCTTCTACAAATTCTGGTCTACTCATATAGTGATACCACGCAGATGTCTTTCCTTCTTTTAAATATTGTTCAGTACGAAGATCTATTAAATCCGGATTTTCAGCATGTACATTAATCATTGCACCAAGCTCTTTTGCCCTAAGCAAAAGAGTTGTTAAAACACCATCATCAACCATCATTTTTTCTTTTTTATATACAAGAAAACATTTAAAACTTGTAATTCCTTCCAAAACAGCCTGTTTCATCTCATCTAATATTTGACCATCATTAAGATTTGTTATACAACAGTGAAATGCATAGTCACAACAAGCATCTGTTTCAAGTATTTTCTTTTTAGAGTTAACAAGCCCTAATATAGTTTCACCTTTATGTTGTACTGGATAATCAAAAACTGTAGTTACACCACCACATACAGCTGCTCTTGTTCCTGCTAAATAACTATCAGCTGAGACTGTACCCCCAAATGGCATTTGCATATGTGTGTGTGCATCTAAAGCACCAGGTAAAACTAATTTTCCATCAGCATTTACAACCTTAGTAGCTGTAATATTTAAATTTTCACCAATATCAACAATTTTCCCTTTATTAACAGCAACATCAGCTAAATAACTTCCTGTTGCTGTTACAACAGTTCCTCCTTTAATTAATAAATCCATACTATAAACACCCCTATTTCTATCTTTTTACTAAACTAATAAATATTAATTAACTTTAGCCCTGAAAATTTTTATGCTTATATACAAGTGTAAGTCCTGATCTTTGGAATATTTGTGCTATCTCTACAAGATCCATTCCACTAGCATCTGCAACAGCCATATTAGTAGGCCATGTTACACCAAAATCAACAGTTCCGTTATTTACTGCAGTAGTTTCAGAAATATCTCCACCACCAGATATTATGTTAACTTTTAGTCCAGCATCTTTATAATATCCTTTTGCATTTGCTACAAAATATCCCATAAATTGAGCATCTGGCAACCATTTTAACTGTATGCTTACTTCATTTTTTTCAACACTGAATTTTCCATCAGAAGCTTTTGCCGCATTATAATATGAGCTATCACGAATATCATCAAGAGTTAAACTTTTAAATTTTTCTTGAGCTGATGAATCATCTAATGTTACATATTTCTTTGCAATATCTAATGTCTGTTGCATTGCAGTATCGTTAATTTTCCCTATATCTTCTAAAACATCATTGCCTGACATATCTTTTTTAACAAGCTTTGCTACTTCATCTGCCATATATTTTTGATGCTCTTTGGAAACAGAAGAACCTGCTTCATAACATATTTGAGCTGCTTCCTCCGGATGTTCAACTCCATATTCCCATCCTTTTAAAGATGCATATAAAAATGCTTTTACTGTATTTGGGTTCTCACGTGCAAACTTTTTAGTGCAAAAAATATTGTCCTCAAGCATTGCAACTCCTTCATCATTCATATCAATGATTCCTACCTCATCCCCATAACCATATCCGCCATCATAATTATTCTTTACAAGACCAAGCTCATTGTATGTCATTGCCGATGCAAGAGTGCTTGAATCATCATCAAAAGAATCCATTGTAAAATCTTGACTTAAATAATCGGTTGGAAGATTATATTTTGCTAATAAAGCTTTAACCTCATATTCATTTCCAAGTCCCCAATTGCTAACTTTACTTTCACCTGCTGCTTTTTTAATAATTTCTTCTTTGCTTAATTCTCCTGATCCTGAAGATGTACTAGCAGTTGATTTTTTATCAGATCCGCATCCTACCATCATTGAAATTGACATTGTTGCAGCCACAATTATCCCTAATAATTTTACTGTTCTTTTTTTCATGTTAATTCCTCCTTATTTTCTGATATAAGCTTTTTTATAATTCATTTTTTAAAACTAATGATAATATTTTTTAAAAATAATATTTTCTATAATTACCAAAATAACATATGAAATAATACCTATAGCACACGCTATTACAATATATGCCCACGCTGTAGGATACTGCGCAAGAACAATATTTTCTCTTATCTGTCTTCCTACACCTATGATATATTCTGCAAAGTATTCACTTACAATAGCAGTCATAATACTTGCAGGAACTGCTACTTTTAAAGCAACAAAAATATATGGAATTGAATTTGGAATACAAAGTTTAAATAAAACCACTCTTTTCTTAGCTGCATATGTGTCCATCAAATCCTCTGAATATGGTTTTAATTCTGTTAAACCACGATATGCATTAAGACACATATTAGCTGCTGAAATAAGCATAACTACAATAATTTTTGCTATCATACTTCGTATATTTGCATCACTTGATATTCCTTTTGTCCAATTATTAAAAACAGGTGCAAGTGCTACTACTGGAATTGATGCAAAAGCACCAAGTACACTTAATCCCCCTTTGCCGATTCTCGGAAACAGTGCAGCGATAACTGCTCCTCCATATCCAAGTAAACTCCCAAAAAATAAACCTAAAAGTGCGACAATCATTGTAGCAACAACATTCTTATATATATTTCCTACATTATCAGCTATAATGCTGCCAATTCTATCAAGTAATGGCAGTGTAAATGTATCTGTACTTAATAGCTTGTGCAGAATCTGTGTCTGCCATAAAATAACAATTATTACACTTAATATAATTGGAAGAACAATAGCAGACATAGCTTGAACTTTCTCATTTTGCTCTAACCTGCGGTATAAACTTTTTTTTCTTTTTATTTTCTGCTGCATATTAATTTCCTCCCCTTATTTTTTTAGCTTTTCTAAGTGCTCGTTTCTCTGGTGATACTAAATTCTCTATCCATGACATCAAAACTCCACTAAATATTCCAAGAAAAGCACTAAGAAATACTATTATCCAAAAAACATATATTGACATGGCATGCTTCAATGATTGTGAAAGCATACATCCAAGCCCTCCATCTCCCTGCAATGTATCTACTAAGAAAGATGCTGTAAGTGCCATAGGTGCAGCAATCTTAGCACCAGTAAAGAAATAAGGTATTGCAGATGGAATTAATACCTTTAAATAAACTGTTCCCTTTTTTGCTGCATAAGTTTTCATAAGTTCATATTTATCTTTTCCTACAGATTTAAAGCCTGCAAGTGTATTTGTTGCTACTGGATAAAAACTTAATAGTGCTGCAATTATAATACGACTCTTATTTATATCCCCAGTAATTGCTAAAACAATTGGAGCTAATCCAAGTACTGGAATAAGCTGAATTAACATCAAATATGGGAATAATATTTTTTCACAAATACCTGATAATTTCATTAACAATGCCAATATAAAACCTGCAAACGCTCCAAGTATAAATCCAATCATTGCTCTTATAACAGTTGCCTGTGCACTTACGAATACTACCATTGAAGCACTCATTCCACCTGAAACTTTCTTTGAAGAAAATATAGACATAATAATTTTATAAAGATGTGGCAATATGTTTTCTGGCGATCTTTTTGTTACTGATACAATAATTGCTCCAATCTCCCATAAAATAATAAGAATTGCAACCCATAAAATAATAGAAACATATTTCTTATCAAATAATTTATTAATCTTACTCTTCATCAAACACTGCCCCCTTCAAAGCCGTCACGAACTTTTTTAACTAATTCGTTAAAATGAAGTGTTTCTTTCATTTCAATTGTTCTTGGTCTTGGAAGATCAATATCTACAATAGCTGTAAGTCTCCCTGGATGTGGTGATAAAACACAAATACGATCTGACAAAAAAACAGCTTCTTGAATATTATGTGTTACAAATACAACTGTCTTATGTGTCTGGCTCCACATATGAAGTAAATCTTCATGCAATTTTTCTTTTGTAAATTCATCTAATGCTGAAAACGGCTCATCCATAAGAAGTATCTCTGGACGTATCCCAAAAGCTCTAGCAATATTTACTCTCTGCTGCATACCACCACTTAACTGTTTAGGGAAATGATCTTTAAACTCTTTAAGTCCAACCATTTTTAACATCTCATCTGCTCTTTTAGATGCTTCCCCTTTTTCGTAATACATTATTTCCAATGGAAGTTCTACATTTTTCTTTACAGTTCTCCAATCAAATAACACTGGTTGTTGAAAAACAAATCCAAATTTTTGCTTAAGTCTTACCTCTTTAGGTGTCATTTTAGCAACTTTAATTTCCCCCTCAGTAGGCTCTTGCAAATCTGCAATACTACGAAGCAATGTAGTTTTTCCACATCCTGAAGGTCCTAAAAGTGAAATAAATTCACCCTTATATATATCTAAATTAACATCTTTAAGAGCTTGTACAGTCTTGCCCGCATTGTCCTTAAAGTTTATATTTAAATCTTTTATTTGTATTTCTTTTTCCTTTTCTTTCTGTAATTCATTCATATAGTTACCTCCATTACTTTTTAATAAAAAAATACAGCCAAAAGCACTTAATTTTTTAGCGCCTTTGCTGTATTTACAATTATCTGTATTTATTTATAATTTATTTATATCTTGATTATACTCTTATTAAAAACTCAAGCAATGCTCTGTAGCACATATTTTTTTATGCTATAGCACATTTAATACTTTTATGAAAAATAAATCTTCTTATATATATTTATACAATCTTCTTTAGTTATAGTTTTTATTGTATTTGCAGGACTACCAGAAAGAATTGCATCTTCCGCCATTTTAGGAATATATTTGATAAACTTATCTTCTTCGATTCCATATTCTCTTAAACTAGGGATTTTGCAAATTTTACATAGTTCTTCTACTTTTAGTATCAATTTCTCTGCTGCTTCCTTATCACTATCATCTTTTCCTGATATTTTTATAGCACGGGCTAAGCTAGCAAATCTATCATATGCACCATCTAAGGCAAATCCAAGACATTCTTTTAAAATCATAGCATTGCTCATTCCATGAGGCACATGAAATAAAGCTCCAATAGGACGGCTCATTCCATGTACAATAGTTACGCTAGAATTATTAATACAAACTCCTGCTTCAAATGCAGCAATTGCCATCTGTTCGCGTGCCTTTGCATCATATCCATTTTTATAAGCTATAGGCAGATATTTCATTATTCTTTTTACTGCAGAAATCGCATATATATCAGTCAATTCAAATGCTTTTCGAGAAGTATATGCTTCTAATGCATGGGTTAAAGCGTCTAATCCTGTTGATGCAGTAACGCTTTTTGGCATATCCACAGTAAAATCAAAATCAATAATCGCAATATCTGGGACTAAAGAATTTCCTTTTAAAAGCATTTTAATATCTTTTTCTTTATCTGTTATAACTGTAAATTTTGTAGCTTCTGAACCAGTTCCAGATGTAGTTGGTATTGCAACAATAGGAATCATATTTCCTATAATCTCTTTTCCATTATAATCAGATATTTTTCCACCATTTGCTACTAATGCTGCAATTGCTTTGGCTGAATCAAGAGGACTACCCCCACCTATACCAATACAAAACTGACATGAATTTTTTTTGTAAAGTGAAGCTCCTTCTTCTATCATTGTATCAATTGGTTCGCCAATAATTTCATCAAATACATAATAAGAAATATTTTCTTCTTCTAGTACTTTTTTTAATTGATTCATCATTGGAGATTTTCCAACATGCTTTCCTGTAACTATAAAAGCTTTATTTCCTAAATTTTTAAAATATGCTTTTGCTTCTTCTATTGCATTTTTTCCTATTATTACATGTGACGGTATTGAAAAATGAGACATACACATCTCTCCTTACATTATTATATAAATTCTTTATCTACTATTGTTAATACTTCATCTAATTTTAATAGTTCCTCTTTAAGCTGATCTTCTGTAATTATAAGTGGAGGACATATAAAAATCATATTTTCATGAGAATAAGTCATAAATTTCTTTTCCTTAAGCATACCAATTATTTTTCCCATAGTGCCTTCAAGATCTTTACCATAAGGAACAATCGGTTCTTTTGTTGTCTTATCTTTTACAAGTTCAACACAAGAAAATAAACCAATATGACGAGTATCTCCTATAGAAGGATGTTTTTCTTTCATGAAATCCAACTCTTTTGCAAGTACAGCACCAACTCTATTAACATTTTCTAAAATATTAGCTTTGCTATAATAATTTACACAAGCAACACCTGCAGCACATGCAAGAGGATGTCCACTATATGTAAGACCACATGATAAAAGGTGGTCATCAAAATATGCTGCTATTTTTTTGCTTACAGCAACTCCTCCTAATTGTACATATCCACATGTAACACCTTTAGCAAATGTTACAATATCAGGAATTACATCAAAATTTTCAAATGCGAACATTTTTCCTGTTCTTGCCCATCCAGCCATAACTTCATCGCATATCATAATTATTCCGAATTCATCGCATATTTTTCGTATTCCTGGAAGATACCCTTTTGGTGGAATAATAATACCATTTGAACCAGTAATTGTTTCTATTTCAATTGCTGCAACACTATCAGCACCTTCGTATATAATTTGTTCTCTTAATTTTGCTAAATAGTATTTTGTTGCTTCCTCTTCAGATTTAAAATCAATTGGTTCACGATACATATATGGATCAAAAAATTTAACAAATCCCGGGATTCCAGGTTCTAATGGATAACGTCTTGGTTCTCCTGTTAAATTACCAGCTCCGAATGATGATCCATGATAACTCCTATAACGACTAAATATCTTGTTTCTTCCAGTAACCATTCTTGCAATTTTAATTGCATTTTCATTTGCATCTGCACCTGCATTAGTAAAAAAAACTTTTCCAAATGTATCTGGTAAAAGATTTATAATCATTTTTGCTAATGTAACTCTTGATTCAGCTGCATATGATGGTCCTATAAAACAATATTTATCAACCTGCTTTTTAATTGCTTCTGCAATATCTGAATTGCCAAATCCTAAATTTAAATTTACAAGTTGTGAGGACATATCTGTATATCTATTTCCATCATAATCATAGAAATAAATTCCTTCTGCTTTTTTTATTGGTAATGGATTAATCGAATTTTGCTTACTCCATGATTGTAATACATATTTTTTTGCATTTTCTTTTATTTCTGCTGCTGACATTGTCATATCAATATCATCCTTTCTCTAATTAATAAATATATAAATTATTACATCTGTAGTTATTTTTCTTGATTGATTTTTATTATATTCTTTTGACTAGTATAAACAACATGCTATCGCCTAATTTCATTTGTGCGATAGCACAATCAAATTCATTATTTTAAATATAATTTAATATATGAAATAAACTATCCAAATAATTTGCAATTATTTTAAATAATGATATAATATTGATAATAAAAGCAGGCAAAGAAGCTTATTATGGTTTTCTTTGCCTGTTTTTTTATATTTATACTTAATATAAAAAGGAGAATGATTATGTCAGTTGAACTTTATAAATTAATTAAAAATTTAAATAATATGGACATAACTTTAGCTGCTGGAGAAAAAGGTATGCATAATATTGTAAGATGGGTTCATATGGTTGAAACCACTGAAGCTTCTTCTTTTTTGCAAGGAGGAGAAATTGCTTTTGCTACAGGATTTGGACTTAGTAACAGACAAACCTTATTAGAATTAGCTAAAAGTATTTATAATAATAATGCAGCAGGACTCATATTAAATACTGGACCATTTTTAGAAAAAATATCTGATGATGTATTAGAATTTGGTAACAAAAATAATTTTCCTATTTTTATTGTTCCTTGGAAGATTCATTTAGCAGAAATAATGCGTATCTTCTGTCTTTCAATATTAAAAGATGAGCAGAAAAATATAGAAATATCTGCTGCATTTAAAAATGCAATATTTTTTCCAAAACAAGAAGAATTATATGTTATTCAGTTATCTCAAAGAGGATTTAATATTAGCTGGCACTATGCTGTATGCGTAATAAATTTAAAAAATTCAAAAGATTCTATTTCAAAAAAGTTAAATTCCATAATAATAAATTTAGAAAATCATATGGCTCATAATTATAACAATTTTGCTATTTTTCTTCATAATACAGAAATATTTATTATTTTAGCAAATTATTCAAGCGAGGAATTGCATAGTTATATTGAGGAATTAATTAATCACTTAAAAATATTATTAAACGGTAGAGAAAATTTCACTATAGGAATTGGGAAACAAACAAAGAGCATACGCTGTCTTTGTAAAAGTTATCGACAAGCAAAAAACATACAGACGCTCCAGACAAAAAATAAAATTGATAAATCTCTTATTTTTTATTCTGATATGGGTATTTTTAAACTTCTTATGAATATTGAAGATAGCGATATACTGTATGAATATTACGAACATACAATAAAACCAATACAAGAACATGATAAAAAAAATGATTCTTCACTCGTAGCAGTTTTGCGTTCTTATCTTAAAAATAATGGAAGTGTAAAAGAAACCGCTGACGAACTATTTATTCATCGTAATACTGTAAATTACAAAATCAATAAAATAGAGGAATTACTCAATATGGATCTTTCTTCATTAGATTCTAGAATACAACTCAGTGTAGGACTTATGCTTAAAGATATGCTTTAAATAGTCAATATTTAATTTTTAAAAGCTGCACCAAATTAAGTTTTTAGCTTAATCTGATACAGCTTTTTTATACATCCTAATTATTTTTTAATATTGTAAAACTTTTTTTATTAACCATTATTAAATATAATATAATTTTTATTTAATTAAACTTCAGGTGAACTACTTTCATCTGAAGTATCTGTTGTTGTTGTAGACTTTGATTCTGTTTGTGAAGACTTTTTATTAGGCTTTGAATCTTTAATTGCGTTTTTTACTGCATCTTTAGCTTCTTCATCAGTCATTTTTGATATATCTATTCCTAATTTTTCTGCAGCCTTTTTAACTCTTTCAACTGAATTTTCTTTTCCCTTCGCTTTCATAGCATCTTTTACTGCACTTCTAACTTCTTCATCAGTCATTCCTGATATGTCTATTCCTAATTTTTCTGCAGTTTTTTTATCTCTTTCAATTGATTTTTCTTTTCCTTGTGCTTTCATCGCATCTTTTACTGCTTTAATAGAATCTTCCTGACTTAATCCTGTTATATCTACTCCTAGTTCTTTTGCTTTTTCAGCATAATTATCTGCTGTAATTTTAAATCTTTCTGCTTTGCCTTTTCCCTTGCAATGTTTAGTTGTATTTGTTGTGTTTTCAGTCTGAGTCTCTACTGATGCTTCTGTACTTGTTGTTAAATCAGCTGCAAATACTGGGACACTACTTGTTATTCCTATAAAACCTGCTACAAATAATCCTAATAATTTTTTCTTATTCATATATAATTCTCTCCTTTTAAATACTTATTTTTATATATTTGTTTTTACAAGTTTATAATAACTATTTAATGTGAAATTTATGTGAAATAGAAAAAATTTTTTTAATATTAGGAATTTCAATTATGAAAATAACTCCGTTTTCAAGATTAACTACACTGCATTTCCCTTTGTGAAGTTTTGATATAAGTTTTACTAAAGATAATCCTATTCCATGTCCACCATACTCTCTTGTTCTTGCTTTATCTACTCTATAACATACATCCCATATTTTATTTAGTTCATTTTTTGGTATATTGTTGCCAGTATTAAATACGCTTAATAAAAAATTATCCTCTCTTAATATGCCTTTTATATTTATTTCTTTTTTATTTTCTTTTGCGATGCAATAATTAACCGCATTTAAAAGATAATTGTTTAAGGCTTTTTCAAGAAGCTCTCTATCTGCATTTAAAATAATATCCTCTCTACATTCTATATTTACATCAATGTTTTTCTCTTCAAATAAAGGCTTAAACCTTTTTACTGCATCTTCTATAAAGTCATTTGCATTGAAATTTGAAATATTTAAACTTATAAGACTTCCTTCCATCATCGAATAATCAAGAAGTTGTTTTATAAGTTCATCCATTCTATCACATTCATTTACAATCACCTTATAATATTTGTCTCTTTTTTCATCATTGTTTGCTACGCCATACTTAAGCCCTTCCACATATCCTTTTATAATAGAAATAGGTGTTTTAAGCTCGTGAGACATATCTCTTACAAGCATTTTTCTTCTCTCAACATCATGCTTAAGATCGTTTATATTCTTACTAAGTTTATCTGAAATTTCATTTATGCTTTTTCCGAGAGTTCCTATTTCATCATTTGATTTTACATTTACAATCTTATCAAATTTAAGATTTGAGATGTTTTCAGAAACCTTACTCATTTCTACTATAGGTTTTGTAATTTTTCTAGAAAATATAAGTATTATGACTGAACCTAAAAGTATAACTATAAATCCTGCAATTATAAAAAACTCATTTGCTATGCTAGCATTATTCTGAATTCCATTTATATATTTAATAAGTATAAGATATTTATTACTATCTATCCTTGTAATGCTCATTATCTTTGTCATATTATCTTCTTTTGCTTTTGTTTGATGAACAAAATACTTATCCTTAGCAGAGTTCTCTTTCTGCTCATCTAAAATCATTCTTTTTAAATCAATGTCTATCAATTTCTTTTTCTGGCTAAGCCTCAAATTCAATGAATTATATTCAATATTCAATGAATTATCAACTATTATGGTGCTTATGCCATCAGATTTTGATATTGAATCTATATATTCGTATATATAATCAATATTATTCTCATAGTTATCTACTATAGTCATGCTTATATTTTTCAAAATACCTTTTGTTTTATACGTATAAAAAGACTTCAGAAAAAAAGTATTTAAAAGTATTACAGCTAATATCATTAAAGACATAAGTGTTGTAAATATTATAAATAATTTAAATTTAATTGTTGCTGTCTTCATTTTTATCTGTCTGGAATATATATCCAGTCCCCCTTACTGTCTTTATATAATGTCCACAGTCTTCAAGCTTAGATCTTAATGTTTTTATATGCGTATCAATCGTTCTTATATCTCCATCAAAATCAAATCCCCATATTTTATCTAAAATCTGATCACGATTTAAGACATTATTTTGATTTTCAATAAAATAAATCAAAAGGCTGTACTCTTTATTGTTAAGTTTAACCTCTAACCATAAATCATTTTTCTTTATCATAACTTTATGGCTTCCATTATCTACAATAATATTTTCTAAACATATTTTCTCTGATAACTTTTTCTTTATTTTTTTTGCAATATTATTAATTCTAGCAATAAATACTTCATAGCTAAATGGCTTTGCTATATATTCATCTGCACCCTTATTAAATCCGAATACTTCATGTTTTTCATCTCCAAGGGCTGTGAGCATAACTATAGGTACATCTGATTTTTGCCTTATTTCTTTAAGAACTTCCCATCCATCATATCCAGGCATCATTACATCAAGTATAACTATATCTATATCATTTCTGCTAAAAAATATATCTAATGCTTTAACTCCATCCCCTGCTTCTATAGGAATATATCCCTCTGATTTCATTATGTCACACACAAGCTCCCTTATTATTCTGTCATCTTCTGCTATAAGAATTTTTATATCTATTGTTCTCACACCCTTTTTTCAATATTTATATACTATTATAACAAAAAAATAATGCTCTCTTGAGAAATTTATAGTATTGAAGTATATTTTATAATGTATATTTAAATTAACAATAATACTTAAGACTAAATGAAGGAGATATTATAATTATGAACTCAAAAGTGAATTATCATACTCATACATTCAGATGTAAACATGCTGATGGTACTGAAAAAGATTATGTACTTGAAGCACTAAAGAAGAACTTTAAGAAATTAGGTTTTAGTGATCATGGTCCTTACCCAGATGATAGATTTGGTTTTCGTATGGATTACTGCGAACTAAATGATTATGTTAATACGGTAAAAAATCTAGAAAAAGAATTTGAAGATAAATTAAATATTTCTGTTGGCTTAGAGATTGAATATGATCCAAATAGCCATGAATACTATAAATATCTATTAAATGAACTTAGAATAGACTATTTAGCTTTAGGACAGCATATGTTTTTAGAAAATAATGAATTTACTAACACTTATTTTTTAACTGATACAAAACAATATTTAACTTATGCAAAATCTATTAAATCTGCATTAAGTACAGGCTTTTTTAAATTTGTTGCTCATCCAGATCTTATTTTTATTAATGATTTACCATGGGATGATAACTGCGACAAAGCTTCTAGCATTATAATTGAAGCAGCCAAAAAATATGATTCTATACTTGAACTAAATGCTAATGGTATTAGAAGAGGTTTGAACACTTATTGTGATGGTACACGTTATCCTTATCCTCACAGAAAGTTTTGGGACAAGGCTAGCTCAAATAATATAAAAGTATTAATCAATTCTGACTGCCATTCTCCTAATCAATTATGGGATGAAAAGATGGATGATGCTTACTCATTAGCTAATGAATTGAATTTAAATATTGTTTATGACATATAGTTATATATCATCTTACATATTTTACTATTTAAATTAGTTTAGTAAAAAAAGCTTAGCGATTTAATACTAAGCTTTTCTTATTAATATATTTATCACTATTAACAAATTCTATGGCAAACTTATCTTCACTTATACGATTAATGCTATTTTCATCAACCCATGTTAAAAGAATATATACATTATTCCTGTTGTTGCAAAAACCAATTTCAATTGCCTTTGACATTTTAAATGGTAATGTATTACATTTCTTAATAAATTTAAACTCTTCTATTTTATCATAGTAACTATCTGCATCCGAAATACGTAATAATAGCTTATTTCCCTCATAATCTTCTATGTAAAACTTTGAATCAGAAGACCAACCTTCATTTACTTTTTTTATAATTCTCCAACTTTTGAAACTAGGAATATCTTTTAATTCACTGTACATTCTATTTTCTCCTTTGATATAAACTTTTGCTTAAATCAGCTGTAAGCTTTTCATATAATTCTTTTACAACTTTCAATAAATTGATTATATTTATCTATGCTACCATACATTTTAATTGCTTTATCTTCGTGTTCTATTTTAAATTCTTCCAATACTTTATAATATTCACTCATATCAAATTCTTTAAAATTCATAGTTCTTTCACCCTTTATAGTTTTATTTATAAGATCTATTAAACCATTCAATCTTTTTTGTTTTAACATAAGCAGCTTTTTTTGATTTCTTAGTGCTTCCATTTTATCAAAGTACGGACTTGACATTATATCTTTAACTTCTTTCAAAGAAAAAAGCACCCATCCAATAAAGAATAATGCTTCTTTTTAATTAAATTTTTAATATAATACTTTTACCCATAAAAACGGATCTTATTTAAAAGATAGTTTCATATCTTGTAAATTTATAGTTGCATTAAGAGCTTTTAATATATCAAGGCCTATTAGTAAATCAATATCTATTCCATAATCCATATCATTAATTTTAGAATCATTTATTTCAATAGTATCGAATTTCTTCGTAACCACCTACACCATGCGCAGTATTTCTAATCTCATTACCATCTAATAAAATATAATCAGCATTAATCAGTGTAGTGGCGGAACCTGTATCAATTAATACTTTATTTAAATGCATGTTTGAGTTATTTAGTTTACAATCTAATTCACAAAATAATAATTGTTTATAATATCGCAATTTAATCATCTTATTAATCCTATCCTTTTTATTTCATATTCAAGCTTATCTTTTCTAGTATCATCAAAACTTAATTGACGTAACTTATCTTTTCTGTGCAGCATACGGTAATATTTAAATGCTTCATTAATATCATCGAAAACTTCTACTACTGCAATATCTTCAATAATTAATTTATTACCATCTTCATGTTGTTTTAAACTGTCAAATACAATCCATTTGTTAGGATATGTTTTTCTTGCTTCACTCCATTTCATATTATCAGCTCCTTATATAATACTTGTTCTCGTTAATGTCTTTGCTTTTATATGACCATAAATATATAAGTAAATAATATCATGGCGTAAAAATAGTGTGAAGTTATATATCAGAATAATAATGAATGTAAATTAAACTTGAAAAGTAGAGATTTTATTTATTCCTAAATTCTATGTATTGAAAAAATATCTATAAAATGATAAAGAAAAAAGCACCCATCCAACAAATTATTTTTTTATCCAATGCAGACTTCAAAAGATACTCTGATTGAGGATATGTTTTGGGGCAAAAATAAAGCAAAAAATAATGGGGTGAATTGCAAAAGGGGTAAAAAAATTATGGCAGCTGCATTCCATTTTTTAATGGATCATGCTGCCATAATTTTTTTTTTACAGAGCTTGCCCCTTTTCAAGAAAGGAATTTTTTTATAATTACCACACCCAAAACAATCTACTCTATTTTTTTATATATATAACTTGTTAGATGTGCACAATATGGCACAATTACGCAAAATATTGGATTTATATTATAATATCTCATTAGAATAACAAATATTATGTTTCCAAATCCTAATATTAAACCAATTATTCGTTGAACTTTATATGGATTTTGTAAATCTTTCAAAACAAATAATTTAATAAATATATCAAATTTATTATAAAAAAATAAACTATAAACTATAGATACAATTCCTACTATTAATAAAAATATTGTAATCATGTTAATTATAACTTATACTCACAACTTTTTCGCTATGCAAACTTGTATCTAATTCATGTCCATTCCAATAATCAACCCTATATAATGTTCCATAACTAGTGTGTATAATTCTAAGTCTTACTTGTTCATCATCATCTGTATAATTACGAATATCAGATGCGGTCTCTGATCTTTGACCTTGACTTAGTAACAGCTCTAAACTCGGTACTTGCATTCCAGGAAATAAACCAAAAATAAAAGATGCAATAGTTTCTATACTAGACACATCAAATTTGTTTGCAAGTTCACGTGCATGTCTAGTAGTTAGATACATATCTATAGTTGTTTGTGAAAATCTTGGTACATTTATTAAATCTTTAACTATAGTTACTTCATCATACCTACTTGGTAAAGTATTTGGTATAGAATTACTATAGCTCCTCATTAAACTACTTTTATTAATATTACTAGATTTTTTAGCAGATTTTGAAAAATCTTTTGTTATCATTCCATTTTCATCAACATCATTTTTAGTAATAGCTTGTCCATCAAGATATGCTATTACCTCACTAGAACTATCTGATTTTTTTGTTTCGTTAAGTTCTATAGTATTTTTATTTTTAATTGTCGCTGCATTTGCTCCTACAGAAGGAACTAAAGTTGTAAAAGTTGAAGCTATCATAAGGACCCCAATAATTCTTTTTGATAAACTTTTCATGATATAATATCATCCCTTTCTATAAATTTCACTTAAAGTATATCATATAAATTATGAAAATATTGTAAAATTATGTTTTAATATTACATTTTATTAATGAATCCTACTGCGACCATAATTTTTTTTATAATTACTACACCCAAAAGATAAATCTCCTACTCTTAGATATTTTTTTATTATCTTTATTTCCTCGTACACGGTAAAAAACAAGTACCTCGTGTTAATGTTATTTTTTGAGATAATTAGCATAAGCTTTAAAAAACTAATTAGCTTTTTTAAAGTTGTTAACTTAGTTTTATGGAGGTACTTATGGATAAAAGCACTAATGAGATTAGACTAATTAAATGGGCATCTATAATAAAGGAATGTAGAAGTAGCCAAATGACCGTTACATCATGGTGTAATGAAAATAATATTAATACAAAGACATTTTATTATTATTAGATAGTATCCCTTTTGCTATCACCTCATGCATATAATCGTAACTCCCTTCTAATAATTACTTCAATGAAATATAAATATCAATTTTAGCATTATTAAAATCTGAATTTAAATACTCTTCAAAATCCGCTTCATAACTTCTATCTAAATCCATTTGCCAAATTTGATTCCAAGCTTCTGAAACTACTTTTTCCATATCTCCTTCTATAGAAAACTTAGCATATTTTCCTGCAGGAATTTTCTTTATTGTAAGTTCTTCATTTTCAGCCTTACATACCTCATTTCCCGCTGTAACTAAATACTCGTTATCTTCATAGTCTGAATAAAGTCCTATGGCATATTCATTCACCTTATTTTTTATTGTTTCACTAATGTCACCTTGATATAAACTTTTCCAAAGGTCTCCAATTATTTTTCCCATATTAGGATCATCATTGCTTGTAACCGCACTAACCCCTACTACTATTTTTTCTTCTAAATTAACAATTTCATACTTCATATTTATAACCTCCACATATTTGATAAGGTTATTATACTTGGATTAATATGACAGCTGTATGTCATATTAAGAATAATTTAAAAGCATTTTTTCAATTCTATTTTTTATTTCTTTTCTTATTTCTTGTGGCTCTAAAACTTCACATTCTTCTCCAAATGAAGATATATAGTTAAAAAGCCATTCTCCTTTTGGATGTTTAGTAGTAACAATAAAACTGCCATCATCTAGCTTCTTAAAATATTCAAATTCATCATACACTCTATATGCCATTTTAGAATAAATTCTCATTTTTAAAGTAACAAACTCATCATTAAAAATATTATCTTCCTTAATTATATTTTTTGGTGCTTTAATATCAAAGCTCTCTTTAGAAGTGCATAATCCCTTTATCCTTCTTAATTTAAAAAATCTGTAATCATTTCGCATTCTACAATATCCATACATATACCAACTTTGACCTTTAAAATATAATTTTAACGGACATACTTCCCTACTAATATTTTCACCTTTACCACTGCTATAATCAAACTTTACTACTTTTTTAGTTAATATTGCAGATTTAAGATTATTAAAAGTTTCTTTTTCACTTTCTGCATTTGACCAATTTGAAAAATCAACTTCTATCCAATCAGTATCGTTTTCACCCAATATATTATTTAATTTTCTAAGAACCTTTTCAGACTCTGCATCACTAAAACTTACAGCATTAACTGCTCTTATAGATGATAATATTTCTGATTTTTCTTCTTCTGTTAATATGGCTTTATTTAATATAAAGTCTTTTAATATAGATATCCCCCCACCTTTTCCTTTACTCATATATACTGGAATCCCTGCTGTAGACAGTGTTTCAATATCTCTATAAATAGTTCTTTGTGATACTTCAAATCTTTCTGCTAACTCTTTTGCAGTTATAATATTCTTTTCTAAAAGAATATATATAATTTCAAATAATCTATTTACTTGCATAAGTTTTTCCCCTTTATTATACATGTCTTCGAGTAATTAATCTTACTATTTGCTATTGCACAAATTTGTTCATAATTTTATTTTATCATATTCTTCAGACAAACCTTTTCCATTTTATTCTTGTGTATATATTCTACATAATTATGGTATAATTCTAAAGTACAAATTTAAGATTCCGTAGTGGGATGGCTACGGGGGTTTTGAACGTTTTATCCCCCTTGGACTATTGGTGAATATTTCATCATAGTTAGGGGGTGGTATTGGATATGTTTAATACTTTGATAAAGTGTATATCAGTCATTTATGTAATTAGATTAATTCTAAAACATAATCTTTTTATACATCATTTAAAAATTAAGATTAAGTTTCTTGGTCTTGACATAGAAGTTAAAAGCAAAGAAAAAAGTGCCCCATCCTGCGAAGATTAGCACTTTTTTCTAAGATTCATTGTTTATAATATAAATCTAATCCAATAGCCCTAAAACAAAATAAATGTTCTAAGACTTAGCTTAGCGCTCTAGCACTAAGCTTTTCTTATTTATATTATATCAAATTTTTATAGAAAATAAACATAAATAATTTATATATTTAAAAACTGTAATTAAAGTACATTGTATACGGCAATAAGTATTAAATCAGATTTTCCTTCTTCCTTAGGTATTGAACGTCAAATTATTTGATGCTAATATCATAACTTTATTTGATGCTAAAAATGAATATATTCTTCAAAATCTTCAATGAAAATGAGGCTACTTCGTTACGGTTTATGATGATAAATATTCTGAATATTACAAAAAAATCCACAAATACCTTATTGATATTTGCAGATTTTACTTTTATCCAAGTTCAGTTTCATTAACAGCAAGCATTATTATGTCACTATCAATTGTATTCATATTTTTTGTATTGCCTATCATAAGGCTAGAATCACAGATTTTATTAACAATTCTAGGAACTCCGTTCGAAGCGTTAGCAATTGCTTCAAGAGCGGTATCATCAAAAATATCAGTATTACATTTAGCACCAGTAAGCTTTGCTAATATATAGTCTTTAGTTTCTGATTTTGTGAGATTATCTAAATTATAATTCATTGTTATACGTTGTCTTAAAGGCTCATTAGCAACTAGCCTCATGGTATTATTTAACTGAGGAAGCCCCACAAGAAGTACTATTGCACGATCTCTTGAATCCATGTCAAAATTAAAAAGCATTTTTAAATCATTAAGTATTCCATTACTTACATAATTAGCTTCATCAATAATTATTACAGGAGTTATACGTTTTTCAACTGAATATCTAGTTATTTCATTTTGGATAATTTTGAAATTATCAATTTTTCTGCACATTGGCTCTAGTCCAAGCTGGGCAGCCATATTTTTATAAAATTCTGCAACAGTAAGTGTAGAAAGGGAACTATAAATAACTTTATAAAGTGATGAATTAAGGCTATTAGACCAGTTTCTTATTATTGTAGTTTTACCTCGCCCTGGACCTCCGGTCAGGATTCCGAAACCTTTATTATTAAGTAAATAATTAAGTCTACAAATAACTTCTTTATAGTCAGAAGTTTCTACTACTATTTCCTTAGAATTTTTTATAAACGGATTAAAATCCATTCCATATCTACTTATATAATCCATTATTCTTGACCTCCAGTAAGTTTTATTTTTTCCCTTTTTATAACAGAATTATCATGCTTATTTAAAAGCTTTATTTCTGTAAGTTCAGAAGTGTTTTTATCAACTACATAAATTTTGCTTAAATCAGGTGAATATCTTAGGGTTATTCTTTGTTTTGAGTATCTATAATCAACTTCATATTCTGTTTCATCTATCATAACTACGTTATCGGCTGATACTCTTCTTTCATATTCAAGTAAAAAGGAAGTTTCAATTTGTTCATCTGTAAGCCTTTTAATCATGTGAGATTCCTTGAAAAACCTGTCCTGTGGAGATAGTCCATCTAGAGAAGAATGTATATGCTGATTATAGCTATTAACATATGAAATAAGGCTTATCCTAAGTTCATCTAAATTATTAAAATCATTCATATTAAGCTGGGACATCCATTGATCTTTTAATGTACGAAACCACCTTTCAATTTTAGCTTTTGATTGTGGGGTATAGGGTGCACAATAACTAATAGTTGTACCTATTCTAGCTGCTAAAAGTTCCATTTGCTTGTTCTTATATGAAGCACCATTATCAAAGTTTAAGATTTTAGGTTTCCCGAATCGTGTAACAGCAGATTTTAAAACAGACATAAGATTTACAAAATTATCATTAAAAAATACATCTATTCCTGTTATGTATCTTGAAGCATCATCAATAAGTGCTATTATGTAAACGCGTTTCTTTTTACCATCTACCTTCAAATAAGGTCCAACGCTGCTGTCACCACACCATACTTCATTTATATGAGCACGCTCATATCTTTTCATATCTTTATTTTTAGAATATTTATTCTCAAGCTTAAGAACATTAACATACCTATTAATTGTTGAAAGTGAAATATCTCCTTTAACAATAGTTCCATTGTTAATAAGCTTTTGATAGATAAGTGTTGCTGGGATTCTTGGATATTCTTGTTTTAAATATTTAATCTGTTCTGTAATATCAGAATCTAATTTACGTGTTCTTCCAGTGTCGCATCGTTTTACAGGTATGAGTGCCTCAAAGCCCTTATTCTTGTAATTGTAATACCAACGTTCAAGAGTAGCAGCAGCTACCTTAGTATCTTCACCATCTGGAGTCTGATATACTTTGCCTGCGGCATCTCGGAAAAATTGTTTAACACTTTTATTTTCATCATAAGTACCACTTATCAGAGGAGCCAAGATTCCGTACCTGAAAAGTGCTATTTCTTTTCTAGTTTTTTCGTCCATATTTTGAAAAAGCCTCCTTTGTTTTATTACAATATAAGCTTATATCTACATAAATTAACAGTAAAACTAAGTTATGTGGTTTTACGAAAATAAAATATTATTGATGCATTTAATTTGCATAAATTGTCTTTTAAAGTTTTTTAAACATTGCTTTGAAATACTTAAATCTAATGAAATTTTAAATGAAGTAATACGTTCCTTCCAATGCTCTAGATATTGTTTTATTATATAAAAAATATTGCTTTCATCGATAAATTCATTAGCTATCATAATGGGTTCAAAAGAAGCTTTGGAATTATAAGCATTAATAATTGAAATATGATCACATAAAAGAATTTGAGAATAAGGTACAATACACTCTGGAAATATAGCATGAGTTTTATTGCAACATGTACACTTTGCTCTAAGAATTGTTATAGATATCTTGCCATCACTGTTTTTAACAGTTCTCTTGTAATAACCATGCTTTACAAGCTGCCCGGACCTTCCGCAGGAACAAGTAAGTTTGTGAAAATCTATGTCTTTAATAAATTTATCATAGGATTTTTGCGTTAATGACTTGATTTTTGAATCTAAATTAGATATGATTTTTGTATCATAAATATTAGTTATCATAGAATTTATGGTTAGCAGAGCAACAAAACTTTGGTCGGTGGTGTTGCTCTGCTTTTTTCCTTTCTAAGAATAATATAAAATAATAATATACTAAAAAAGGCAAGCATTAAATACTTTGACTAAAATTTAGTCATGCAAATAATGCTTGCTCTTTATTTATTTTGAAGATATTTAAATTTTTTAACATCATATAAAATGCTATTCTATAGTAATACAGTAGATTGTCTAGAGTTAGTAAGAAAACTGATTGATATCGGTGTTTATATTTATTTTGAAAAAGAGAATCTAAATACGGGTGATATGGAAAGTGAACTGATGCTTTCTATTCTTTCAGGGTTTGCTGCAGAAGAGTCTGCATCTATTTCACAAAACTCAACATGGTCCATTCAAAAGAGATTTCAAAATGGCAGTTATGTTGGTACTCCACCCTACGGCTACACCAATACAGATGGTGAAATGGTAATCGTCCCAGAAGAAGCAGAAATCATCAAACGTATTTTTACTGAGTGCCTTTCAGGGAAAGGTGGAGGTACTATAGCAAGAGGTTTGAACAAAGACAAAATTCCTGCAAGTAGAGGTAATCACTGGAGTGCAGGCACGGTGATAGACATGCTTCGAAACGAAAAATATATGGGTGATGTCCTACTGCAAAAGACTTACACCGATAGTAACTACAACCGCCATCCAAACACAGGGGAAAAAAACCAATACTACTACAAGGATAATCATGAACCTATTATAAGTAGAGAAGACTTTGCTAAGGCACAAGATCTCATTGATGAAAGAGCCAAGATGAAGTGTAAGGGCGTGAAAAAGAACGTTTATCTTAATCGATATGCTTTAAGTGGCAAGATTGTCTGTGGAGAGTGTGGTCGCAATTTTAGGAGAAAGACAAACTACTCAGCTTGTAGGAGTTACATTGCTTGGAGTTGCATCGGTCATATTGAAGACAAAGAGAGTTGCTCCATGTTGTTCTTGCAAGATGGGGAAATCAAAGCCACATTTACAACCATGATGAATAAGCTTGCTTTCAGTAACAAACTAATCCTAGAGCCACTTTTCAAATCAATTAGCCAAATTGATGAAGAAAGCGACCGTGAAAGAATGGATGCTATTGATAAGCGAATGGAGCAACTAATGGAAGAACGCAATACCCTTATTACACTGATGGCCAAAGGTTTCCTTGAGCCAGCTCTTTTTAATCAGGAACGAAATGTTTTAGATAGTGAGATGAAAAATCTTTCAACTGAAAAAACAAACCTTGTATCAAATTCCGCGAGTGAGATTTTGCGAGCAAACGAGATAAAGGACCTCATTAATTACGTGTCAGCAGATAATTTTAATGGTGACTACACGGAAGAACTATTTGAAGAATTTGTAGAGAACATCATTGTAAATTCCAGGGATGAGCTGACATTCAATTTAAAATGCGGTCTTTCCCTGAAAGAAAAGGTGGTGAGATAAATGGCATATATTCCATATGGATACAAAATTCAAGATGGAGTGGTTACTGTCGATGAAAAGGCAGCAGGTCAAGTAAAGGTATTCTTTGAGAAATACATATCAGGACTATCCCTTACAGTGGCTGGCGAACAGGCAGGTATTGATAAGACACATTCTGTGATGGGTCGCATTTTGAAAAACGTCAACTACCTTGGAAATGATACATATCCAGCAATTATTGATAAAGAGATATTTGATAAAGCTGAAGAAGTTAGAGATAAGCGTGCAAAGGATTTAGGACGAGTGGTAGAGCTTGCCGCTTTCACCTCTCCCCCTCCCAAAGAACGATTCAAAATGAAAAAGGCAGATAATAAGATGCCAGTTGATCCTTTTGAACGAGCAGAATACTTATATAGTCTGATAGAAAGCGAGGAATAAAGTGACAGAGAAAAATATAATGGTTATTCCTGCTCGTAAAAGAGTAGGAAGTACAGCCGCAAAAGAAAAGATAAAGAAACTTCGTGTTGCTGCCTATTGCCGTGTTTCTACAGAAACAGAAGAACAAAATTCTAGCTATGAGGTTCAGGTCGCACACTATACAGAGTTTATAAAGAAAAATAATGAATGGGAGTTTGCTGGCATCTTTGCAGATGATGGTATCTCTGGTACGAACACTAAAAAGCGTGACGAATTTAATCGCATGATTGCAGAGTGTATGGACGGTAACATTGACATGGTTATTACAAAATCCATCAGCCGATTTGCGCGTAACACCCTAGACTGCCTTCAATACATTAGACAGCTCAAGGATAAGAACATATCCGTCTATTTTGAAAAAGAGAACATCAACACCATGGATGCCAAGGGTGAGGTGCTACTTACCATTATGGCATCTCTAGCACAACAGGAAAGCCAGAGCCTTTCACAAAACGTTAAGCTTGGCCTACAGTACCGATACCAACAAGGAAAGGTGCAGGTCAACCATAAGCGATTTATGGGCTACACGAAAGATGAAGATGGAAATTTAATTATTGTCCCCGAAGAAGCTGAGATTATCAAACGCATCTACCGAGAATACCTTGAAGGTCAGAGTCTAGTGGGTATTGGTCGAGGTCTTGAAAAGGATGGTATATTAACAGCAGCGGGAAAACCAAGATGGCGACCGGACAATGTCGTCAACTTAGTAGATTAAGCTATGCAAAAATAAATTGAAAGAAATCATTTTTGATGTCTATTTTAATTTATCTTAAAAAATGGTACACTAAATAAATCCACTGGATAAAGTGAATTTTAAATATGTATTTATTTATATTTAATATTAAAAACAGGATTTAATATTATGATGGTGCTTTTTTCTTGGATGTTTGTTTTTGCGCTCACAAGATCGGTTGCAACGTATTTGTGAGCGTATTTTTATAGCTTTTTCAAGTATTAATTCTAACAGCTTATTTCTTAATCTAGATTTAACTAATAAAGCTATAATTCGTTTGAATACCTGTCCCAAAATAAAATTCCTATTTGATTGATATATTGAATTTAAATCTTTATCCTTATTATCATTTGATATCGCAGCATCGGCATCTTTTTTTATAAGAGCTGCAATCATCGATAAATAAATAGAAACGTAAAAATCTTGCTTTATGGCAATTGGCTTAGTACCTGAAAATTCTTCGATTTTAAGACTGCATTTTAATTCTTTATATTTAGATTCAACGCCCCATCTTAAGAAATAGAGTTCTTTGAATTTTAAAGGCGTAATAGTATCATCATAGATGTTAGTCACTAAAGTTTCTGTCACCTCATCTGACAGCTTAACTTTTACTACTCTTATTTTTTTTATTTCACCTTTAACTTTATATTTTAAAATAAAGTCAGGGGAATCTATTGATTGTGCAAGTTTAAAAGATGTTGATACTCGCATTAAAAATAGTAATTCCTTGGAATTTAAATAATCAAACATATCATATGAAGGATAGCCTCTATCAAAAATAACAATGCTTTTTCGAGGACAGAATTTATCTCCTATTGACTCTATATGTTGTTTTGCAATATGTCTTTCACTTGTCTTATATTTAGTAATTCTAGAATCTACAATAATGTCATTTAATACATCATATAAGGCTGACGCCGTCGCAATAGCAGTTCTTGTCTTATTTTGATTACTGCTTAATCCAAAATATTCACCACATTCTTTTGTATCTGGCACTTGTAGACTAGTTCCATCTACAGCTAGAATATTAAAACCATTCCAAGTGTTTAAATTTTTATTTATACTATAAAATTTATCAACAAAAAGTCTGCATAATTCATTAAAGGCTTCTGGTGATATATTTTGTCTTGCCTTAGAAAATGCTTGTTTTGTTATTGACGGAAATTTTAAACATTTATGATCTTCAATAAAATTATCAATTTCAGAAGAGATGGATTTTCGCAATGCGGAGCAAATAAAATGAACCGTATTTGAAAAGGATAGTTTTCTATTCCTTGAGAATGAGTTACCTAAGCTGTATGCTTCTTTGTACTCACTTGAAGTAATTAAATCGTTTGTTTCTTTTAAAATTAAAGATAATAATCTAGTATTTTTCATAATGTAAAACCTCGCTATAAATTTATTTCTCTATAGCGAGGCTGCAAAATTTTCCACTATTGTCAAGTGTTTTTTTTATTAAATTATCATTTTCTCTTAAGTTGACGACATTGGGCGACCGGACAATGTCGTCAACTTAGTAGATTAAGCTATGCAAAAATAAATTGAAAGAAATCATTTTTGATGTCTATTTTAATTTATCTTAAAAAATGGTACACTAAATAAATCCACTGGATAAAGTGAATTTTAAATATGTATTTATTTATATTTAATATTAAAAACAGGATTTAATATTATGATGGTGCTTTTTTCTTGGATGTTTGTTTTTGCGCTCACAAGATCGGTTGCAACGTATTTGTGAGCGTATTTTTATAGCTTTTTCAAGTATTAATTCTAACAGCTTATTTCTTAATCTAGATTTAACTAATAAAGCTATAATTCGTTTGAATACCTGTCCCAAAATAAAATTCCTATTTGATTGATATATTGAATTTAAATCTTTATCCTTATTATCATTTGATATCGCAGCATCGGCATCTTTTTTTATAAGAGCTGCAATCATCGATAAATAAATAGAAACGTAAAAATCTTGCTTTATGGCAATTGGCTTAGTACCTGAAAATTCTTCGATTTTAAGACTGCATTTTAATTCTTTATATTTAGATTCAACGCCCCATCTTAAGAAATAGAGTTCTTTGAATTTTAAAGGCGTAATAGTATCATCATAGATGTTAGTCACTAAAGTTTCTGTCACCTCATCTGACAGCTTAACTTTTACTACTCTTATTTTTTTTATTTCACCTTTAACTTTATATTTTAAAATAAAGTCAGGGGAATCTATTGATTGTGCAAGTTTAAAAGATGTTGATACTCGCATTAAAAATAGTAATTCCTTGGAATTTAAATAATCAAACATATCATATGAAGGATAGCCTCTATCAAAAATAACAATGCTTTTTCGAGGACAGAATTTATCTCCTATTGACTCTATATGTTGTTTTGCAATATGTCTTTCACTTGTCTTATATTTAGTAATTCTAGAATCTACAATAATGTCATTTAATACATCATATAAGGCTGACGCCGTCGCAATAGCAGTTCTTGTCTTATTTTGATTACTGCTTAATCCAAAATATTCACCACATTCTTTTGTATCTGGCACTTGTAGACTAGTTCCATCTACAGCTAGAATATTAAAACCATTCCAAGTGTTTAAATTTTTATTTATACTATAAAATTTATCAACAAAAAGTCTGCATAATTCATTAAAGGCTTCTGGTGATATATTTTGTCTTGCCTTAGAAAATGCTTGTTTTGTTATTGACGGAAATTTTAAACATTTATGATCTTCAATAAAATTATCAATTTCAGAAGAGATGGATTTTCGCAATGCGGAGCAAATAAAATGAACCGTATTTGAAAAGGATAGTTTTCTATTCCTTGAGAATGAGTTACCTAAGCTGTATGCTTCTTTGTACTCACTTGAAGTAATTAAATCGTTTGTTTCTTTTAAAATTAAAGATAATAATCTAGTATTTTTCATAATGTAAAACCTCGCTATAAATTTATTTCTCTATAGCGAGGCTGCAAAATTTTCCACTATTGTCAAGTGTTTTTTTTATTAAATTATCATTTTCTCTTAAGTTGACGACATTGGGCGACCGGACAATGTCGTCAACTTAGTAGATTAAGCTATGCAAAAATAAATTGAAAGAAATCATTTTTGATGTCTATTTTAATTTATCTTAAAAAATGGTACACTAAATAAATCCACTGGATAAAGTGAATTTTAAATATGTATTTATTTATATTTAATATTAAAAACAGGATTTAATATTATGATGGTGCTTTTTTCTTGGATGTTTGTTTTTGCGCTCACAAGATCGGTTGCAACGTATTTGTGAGCGTATTTTTATAGCTTTTTCAAGTATTAATTCTAACAGCTTATTTCTTAATCTAGATTTAACTAATAAAGCTATAATTCGTTTGAATACCTGTCCCAAAATAAAATTCCTATTTGATTGATATATTGAATTTAAATCTTTATCCTTATTATCATTTGATATCGCAGCATCGGCATCTTTTTTTATAAGAGCTGCAATCATCGATAAATAAATAGAAACGTAAAAATCTTGCTTTATGGCAATTGGCTTAGTACCTGAAAATTCTTCGATTTTAAGACTGCATTTTAATTCTTTATATTTAGATTCAACGCCCCATCTTAAGAAATAGAGTTCTTTGAATTTTAAAGGCGTAATAGTATCATCATAGATGTTAGTCACTAAAGTTTCTGTCACCTCATCTGACAGCTTAACTTTTACTACTCTTATTTTTTTTATTTCACCTTTAACTTTATATTTTAAAATAAAGTCAGGGGAATCTATTGATTGTGCAAGTTTAAAAGATGTTGATACTCGCATTAAAAATAGTAATTCCTTGGAATTTAAATAATCAAACATATCATATGAAGGATAGCCTCTATCAAAAATAACAATGCTTTTTCGAGGACAGAATTTATCTCCTATTGACTCTATATGTTGTTTTGCAATATGTCTTTCACTTGTCTTATATTTAGTAATTCTAGAATCTACAATAATGTCATTTAATACATCATATAAGGCTGACGCCGTCGCAATAGCAGTTCTTGTCTTATTTTGATTACTGCTTAATCCAAAATATTCACCACATTCTTTTGTATCTGGCACTTGTAGACTAGTTCCATCTACAGCTAGAATATTAAAACCATTCCAAGTGTTTAAATTTTTATTTATACTATAAAATTTATCAACAAAAAGTCTGCATAATTCATTAAAGGCTTCTGGTGATATATTTTGTCTTGCCTTAGAAAATGCTTGTTTTGTTATTGACGGAAATTTTAAACATTTATGATCTTCAATAAAATTATCAATTTCAGAAGAGATGGATTTTCGCAATGCGGAGCAAATAAAATGAACCGTATTTGAAAAGGATAGTTTTCTATTCCTTGAGAATGAGTTACCTAAGCTGTATGCTTCTTTGTACTCACTTGAAGTAATTAAATCGTTTGTTTCTTTTAAAATTAAAGATAATAATCTAGTATTTTTCATAATGTAAAACCTCGCTATAAATTTATTTCTCTATAGCGAGGCTGCAAAATTTTCCACTATTGTCAAGTGTTTTTTTTATTAAATTATCATTTTCTCTTAAGTTGACGACATTGGGCGACCGGAATCAGTTAAAAAAATCCTCCAAAACGAAAAATACATCGGAGATGCCCTTCTGCAAAAGACTGTCACAGTAGATTTTCTGACCAAGAAACGAGTTAAGAATGAAGGTCATCTTCCCCAGTATTATGTTGAAAATAGCCATGAGGCGATTATTCCTAAAGAGTTATTTTTGCAGGTGCAGGAAGAGATTCATCGAAGAAGCAATATCTACACAGGAGAAGGCAAGAACAAACGAATTTATAGTAGCAAGTACGCTTTAAGTGCCATCACCTTCTGTGGAGATTGTGGCGATATTTATAGGAGAACCTATTGGAATATTCATGGTAGAAAAGAATTTGTCTGGCGATGCGTGACTAGAATCGAGCAAGGTCCTGAAGTTTGTAAGAACCGAACCGTAAAAGAAGATGAACTCTATGGTGCTGTAATGATCGCAATTAATAAGCTACTTGCAGGTGGCAATAACATCATAAAAACCTTGGAAGAAAATATTCATGCGGTGATTGGCGAAACCACAGAATACCAAATTTCAGAGATTAACAACTCACTAGAGGAAAAACAAAAAGAACTCATCAAGCTGGCTAATAAGGGGCAAGACTATGAACACTTGGCAGAAGAGATTGATGAGCTGAGAGACAAGCGACAGTTCCTTTTAGTAGAAGATGCCTCCCTCAGTAGCGAGAACGAGCGAATCAATGAGCTGATTGAATTTATCCGCAAGAACAAATTCCGTACCTTAGAGTACGATGATAAGCTTGTAAGGAAGATAATCCAGAGTGTTACAGTCTATGAAGAACACTTTGTCATATCCTTTAAATCTGGTATTGAAATTGAAATATGAAAACCAGAAGTAAATAGCCCATGACTCTGAAGTAGAGTTGTGGGTTTTCTTTTACTTGCTGATTATAATAATATTTTAATAACTATTGTATTTATCAACCAAACGGTTTATAATATTCTTAGCGTAAACTTGGAGGTGTTGTATGACTACGGCAGAAATGATTAAAGAACTGTGTGAGCAAATGAATATAAGCGTTTCTGAACTTGCTAGACGTATTGGCCAGACTCCACAGAATTTCAATAAGAAATTGAAACGGGAAACGGTAACCTTGGATGAGTTGAAAGCCATCGCTGATATGCTTGGTGTCAAGTTTGTGCAGGCATTTGTTTTACCTGATGGTGATGAGATAAAAATATCTAACGAGTAAAGGAGGCGGTCTAATATAATGATTAGTCCGGAAAGTTACTATGAAGAGTATCTCAAAGGAAAGACAAAGGAAGAAATAATGACCGCCATCCGAGGACTTAAGCAAGAAATAGGACGTCTAAAAAGTACACTGGAAAATCCTGACTATGATGATAACGCAATTATTCATCCGGATAAGTTTACCTACATTTACTGGACTCGTGGATACTTGGAAAAAGCTAAAGAGACCTTAAGAGAGAATATGAAAGGGGCATTCAAATGAAAAAAAAGGATTTGATGCATGAAATTAAAAATCAATATATAGAAAAACAAGGGTATCACGATGTTACTCACACTCATCATCAAGGACATGAGTCAGCTTCACATGCTTCATGTATCACTGTAGTTCCGATCTTTAATCATTTAGAAGGAGAACAGATGGATGAAATTATGAAAGTAACGAAATCGACCTCTTTTAAAAAGGGTGAAGTAATTTACCGAGAGGGAGATATATCCGACTTGTTATATATTGTAAGTAAAGGGAAGATTCGAATTTACCGTTTGTCTGAATCAGGAAAAGAACAATTAGTGAGAATATTAAATCCAGGCGATTTCACTGGAGAGCTTGCCTTGTTTCGCGAATCAATTCAGGAAGCATATGCAGAAGCAATGAGTGATACCGATGTATGTATGATTAGTAGAAATGATTTACAAGAATTTTTATTAAAGTACCCTACTATATCTTTGAAGATTTTATCGGAATTCTCTAACCGATTAGAAACATCAGAAAAACAAACAACTAGATTTGCCATAGAGAAGGTAGATACTAGATTAGCACTGTTTCTTGCAGAATGCATGGAAAGCGGAGATGGTCCAATGGAAATTGAATTGCCAATGAGTAAAAAGGATTTAGCCTCTTATCTAGGAACTACTCCAGAAACTATTAGTAGAAAGTTAGCTGACCTTGAAAATGAAGGATATATAAAACAAAAATCAGGTAGAAAGATTGAGATTTTGGATTTAGATGGATTGTTGTTGGTATAGATGTGATAATATAAAGTAAAATAGTAGTAAAAATTATTAAAACATTTAAAAAAGACTAAACTTGATTTAGATCAATTTAATTTCTTTCAATCTATAGTATTATATAATCAAGATAAAGAAAAAATAAAACAAGAAAGAAGGAAAAAAATATGTCAAGACAATTAAATTTTAATCAAGTAAAGGAAACTCATTTAAAAACATTAGCACAATATGTTCCAGTTGTAGCAAAAGTTCATGGAGGAAATCATCCAGAATTCTACCAGGTTCGTAAAGTATATGATGAACTTGCAAAGAAAGCAAAAGATGCGGGAGTAGAAAAGCCGGACTTAAAAGAGGAGTTTGTAAAATTACGTGAAATCACAGATAATTATACAGTTCCAGGTGATGTATGCGAAAGTTATGAAGCAGTATATAACATGTTAGCAGAATTAGATAAAGCATATGAAGCATAAAAGAAAATAAACAAAGCAATGAAAAGATATAAATAATCTAATAGGGAGGAGTATGAATGTGCAAAAATTTATATTAGGAAGAAAAAACCATATTACAATAGTAAGTGCAATCTTAATAATAATGGCATTTGTCAGTAAATTAGGCTTCGAAAACGAACAAATAGCCATATGGGCATTAGTAATTGCTTCAATTTTGGGAGTTTTACCTATTGCGATTCAAGCGTATCAAGCATTAAAAGTCAAAGTAGTTAGTATTGATGTTTTAGTTACCATTGCAGTTATCGGAGCCTTTATAATTAGAAACTACGAAGAATCAGCAATTGTTACATTTTTATTTCTATTTGGAGCTTATCTAGAACAAAGGACACTTAATAAAACACGTTCTGCAATTAAAGAATTAACTCAAATAGCACCAGAAAGTGCCTTAAAACAAGTGGAAAATGGTGAGTTTGAAGAAGTAGAAATAGATGAAGTTGATGTAGGAGATATTTTGCTTGTTAAAACGGGTGCAAAAATCCCAGTTGACGGTACAGTGTTAACAGGAGAAGGGCATATTAATGAAGCAAGTATTACCGGAGAAGCGGTTCCTGTAAGTAAAAAGGAAGGTTCGAGGGTATATGCCGGAACAATTTTAGAAAATGGAACTATTCAAATCACTGCTGATCGTGTAGGTGAGGATACTACTTTTGGTAAAATCATTGAGTTGGTTGAAGAAGCACAGGATTCAAAATCAGAAGCAGAACGTTTCATTGATAGATTTTCTAAATACTACACACCAGCTGTTTTGGTTCTCTCTTTTATTGTATGGATATTTTCAAGGGATATTGAACTTGCAATTACAATATTAGTTTTAGGATGTCCAGGAGCATTGGTAATCGGTGTACCGGTTTCAAACGTCGCGGGGATTGGCAATGGAGCACGTCATGGAGTCCTTCTAAAAGGTAGCGAGGTTATTAGTGATTTTAGCAGACTAGATACCATTGTATTTGACAAAACAGGTACATTAACAATAGGAAATCCCAAAGTAGCTGATAAAGAAATTTATGCAGATAATGTAAATGAAGTATTAGGGTATCTAGCAAGTGTTGAAAAGGAATCAGATCATCCATTAGCAAAAGCAGTTGTAGAATATATTGGAGATATAAAATTATATACAGTTGAAAAAACAGATGTTGTAAAAGGTGGAGGAATTGTAGCTCATGTAGAAGGTCATAAAGTTGCAGTCGGTAATGTGGCACTAATGGAGCAAGAAAATGTTCTTTTAAGTGAAAAAGCTCGTGCAGATATTGCCAGATTTGAGAAAAATGGAAATTCACTTGTTTTAACATCAGTTGATGGTGAATTAAAGGCATTGATGGGTATTCGTGATCAAATTCGCCCGGGTGTAAAAGATGATCTTAAAAAGTTGAAAAAACTTGGTGTTAAAAATCTAGTAGTTCTTTCTGGTGATAACCAAGGAACAGTTGATTTAGTAGCACGTGAACTAGGACTTACAGAAGCTCATGGACATATGTTGCCAGAAGATAAAGCAACATATATTAAAGAGTTACAAGAAAAAGGTCAAATTGTGGCATTTGTTGGAGATGGAGTAAATGATAGTCCTTCACTAGCTCTAGCACAAATTGGAATTGCCATGGGAGGCGGAACAGATGTAGCCATAGAAACGTCAGATGTTGTTTTAATGAATTCAGATTTTAGTCTCTTGCCACATGCACTAGGTTTAACAAAAGCGACAGCTAATAACATGCGACAAAATATTTTTATTGCAGTTGGAGTTGTATTAGTCCTGTTAGCTAGCGTATTTTTTAGTGACTGGATGAATATGTCAATCGGAATGTTAGTACACGAAGCAAGCATATTAGTGGTCATTTTAAATGGCATGAGGTTGCTACGCTACAAACTATGAAAATAAACAACAAATTAAGCTGTTGATGTAAATCAATTTAATGATGATAATAATCGAGTATAATAAAATCGATATAAACTAAAGGAGAGAAGAAAATGCAAAAAGCAACGATTCAATTAGAAACATTAACATGTCCGTCTTGTATGCAAAAAATAGAGAATGGTGTGAAATCTTTGGACGGGGTAAGTAAAGAGAGTTTAAAAGTACTATTTAATTCAAGTAAGGTGAGGGTGGAATTTGACGATGAAAAAGTATCTATAAAAGACATTGAACATGTTATCGACAAATTAGGTTATGAAGTATTAAAATCCCAGGTCAAAAATATTTAAGTAACGAACCACTTAAGTTTATATGGGAGATAGTGTTTGGGAAGCATTTTTTCCTAAGAACTGTATTAGAGGAGCTATGTAATAAAACCATACTTTGACTGATATGTTCTCACATACGAATTCCCTCTGTGGATATGTTTCCACAGAGGGAATTTTCGATAAAAGCATTTGAGCCAATATTTCTTGACAGCTATAAACTTGTCTCAAAACATGTGGAGACGTGCGTCCTTTTGTCCCAACAAATGTAATTAAATAACAATTCCCCCGTTTCTCCCCGAAAACCAGCCCAAACCCCATAAACCCTGAACAAAACCAAAAACCCAATGGAGAATAAAGCCTGGAAACCCAAAAGGGAGAAGCAAAAACAGAATAAACCAAGCAAAATAGAGAGCTAATGAGAAAATCCCTAGCTCTTTTTTTCATGCTTCGAAGTAGCAAATAGATAAGAAAATAATAGGAAATACTCAATCAATAGAAATGCCAGGAACCTAGGAATAAAGCCATTCGGAGCGATAGCTAGTTAGTCCTATTATAATAATGAAAAAGTTCTGTTCAATCTTTAATGGAAAAGACACTAAATCTTAAACAGATAAGAAGTATCAGATACTACTTATCTGTTCAAACTTTATGGGGATAAATGAAGAAGAAAACAGGACTAAGACCAGTAATAATGAGAGATACAAGGATAAATACAAGGAATATATGAAGAAGCTCTTATGACACTAAACCTTGAACAAAACCTCATAAACCTTGAATTATTGATGCTTCGCTATCCGACCTGAAAGGGGAATTATTGCAAGAAATGAAGGAAAAATAAAAAGACTGTAAACCTAGATAAATACATGCTTTAGAGGTGATTTGATAACAGGATGAAAACAGGGAAATATGAAGAATTTCTATGGGAAATAAATTGGAAATTTAAAAGGGGCAAAATGTTCAAGGTTTAAGGGAAATTACACTAAACCTTGAACGCATAAGTGGTATTTGATACCATCATTTTTGGTCAAAAATAGTGTTCAAGGTTTATGGGTATAAAAATTGAAATGTAGGAATGGTGGGAGATTGTATTGAACGTCAAATTATTTGATGCTAATATCATAACTTTATTTGATGCTAAAAATGAATATATTCTTCAAAATCTTCAATGAAAATGAGGCTACTTCGTTACGGTTTATGATGATAAATATTCTGAATATTACAAAAAAATCCACAAATACCTTATTGATATTTGCAGATTTTACTTTTATCCAAGTTCAGTTTCATTAACAGCAAGCATTATTATGTCACTATCAATTGTATTCATATTTTTTGTATTGCCTATCATAAGGCTAGAATCACAGATTTTATTAACAATTCTAGGAACTCCGTTCGAAGCGTTAGCAATTGCTTCAAGAGCGGTATCATCAAAAATATCAGTATTACATTTAGCACCAGTAAGCTTTGCTAATATATAGTCTTTAGTTTCTGATTTTGTGAGATTATCTAAATTATAATTCATTGTTATACGTTGTCTTAAAGGCTCATTAGCAACTAGCCTCATGGTATTATTTAACTGAGGAAGCCCCACAAGAAGTACTATTGCACGATCTCTTGAATCCATGTCAAAATTAAAAAGCATTTTTAAATCATTAAGTATTCCATTACTTACATAATTAGCTTCATCAATAATTATTACAGGAGTTATACGTTTTTCAACTGAATATCTAGTTATTTCATTTTGGATAATTTTGAAATTATCAATTTTTCTGCACATTGGCTCTAGTCCAAGCTGGGCAGCCATATTTTTATAAAATTCTGCAACAGTAAGTGTAGAAAGGGAACTATAAATAACTTTATAAAGTGATGAATTAAGGCTATTAGACCAGTTTCTTATTATTGTAGTTTTACCTCGCCCTGGACCTCCGGTCAGGATTCCGAAACCTTTATTATTAAGTAAATAATTAAGTCTACAAATAACTTCTTTATAGTCAGAAGTTTCTACTACTATTTCCTTAGAATTTTTTATAAACGGATTAAAATCCATTCCATATCTACTTATATAATCCATTATTCTTGACCTCCAGTAAGTTTTATTTTTTCCCTTTTTATAACAGAATTATCATGCTTATTTAAAAGCTTTATTTCTGTAAGTTCAGGAGTGTTTTTATCAACTACATAAATTTTGCTTAAATCAGGTGAATATCTTAGGGTTATTCTTTGTTTTGAGTATCTATAATCAACTTCATATTCTGTTTCATCTATCATAACTACGTTATCGGCTGATACTCTTCTTTCATATTCAAGTAAAAAGGAAGTTTCAATTTGTTCATCTGTAAGCCTTTTAATCATGTGAGATTCCTTGAAAAACCTGTCCTGTGGAGATAGTCCATCTAGAGAAGAATGTATATGCTGATTATAGCTATTAACATATGAAATAAGGCTTATCCTAAGTTCATCTAAATTATTAAAATCATTCATATTAAGCTGGGACATCCATTGATCTTTTAATGTACGAAACCACCTTTCAATTTTAGCTTTTGATTGTGGGGTATAGGGTGCACAATAACTAATAGTTGTACCTATTCTAGCTGCTAAAAGTTCCATTTGCTTGTTCTTATATGAAGCACCATTATCAAAGTTTAAGATTTTAGGTTTCCCGAATCGTGTAACAGCAGATTTTAAAACAGACATAAGATTTACAAAATTATCATTAAAAAATACATCTATTCCTGTTATGTATCTTGAAGCATCATCAATAAGTGCTATTATGTAAACGCGTTTCTTTTTACCATCTACCTTCAAATAAGGTCCAACGCTGCTGTCACCACACCATACTTCATTTATATGAGCACGCTCATATCTTTTCATATCTTTATTTTTAGAATATTTATTCTCAAGCTTAAGAACATTAACATACCTATTAATTGTTGAAAGTGAAATATCTCCTTTAACAATAGTTCCATTGTTAATAAGCTTTTGATAGATAAGTGTTGCTGGGATTCTTGGATATTCTTGTTTTAAATATTTAATCTGTTCTGTAATATCAGAATCTAATTTACGTGTTCTTCCAGTGTCGCATCGTTTTACAGGTATGAGTGCCTCAAAGCCCTTATTCTTGTAATTGTAATACCAACGTTCAAGAGTAGCAGCAGCTACCTTAGTATCTTCACCATCTGGAGTCTGATATACTTTGCCTGCGGCATCTCGGAAAAATTGTTTAACACTTTTATTTTCATCATAAGTACCACTTATCAGAGGAGCCAAGATTCCGTACCTGAAAAGTGCTATTTCTTTTCTAGTTTTTTCGTCCATATTTTGAAAAAGCCTCCTTTGTTTTATTACAATATAAGCTTATATCTACATAAATTAACAGTAAAACTAAGTTATGTGGTTTTACGAAAATAAAATATTATTGGTGCATTTAATTTGCATAAATTGTCTTTTAAAGTTTTTTAAACATTGCTTTGAAATACTTAAATCTAATGAAATTTTAAATGAAGTAATACGTTCCTTCCAATGCTCTAGATATTGTTTTATTATATAAAAAATATTGCTTTCATCGATAAATTCATTAGCTATCATAATGGGTTCAAAAGAAGCTTTGGAATTATAAGCATTAATAATTGAAATATGATCACATAAAAGAATTTGAGAATAAGGTACAATACACTCTGGAAATATAGCATGAGTTTTATTGCAACATGTACACTTTGCTCTAAGAATTGTTATAGATATCTTGCCATCACTGTTTTTAACAGTTCTCTTGTAATAACCATGCTTTACAAGCTGCCCGGACCTTCCGCAGGAACAAGTAAGTTTGTGAAAATCTATGTCTTTAATAAATTTATCATAGGATTTTTGCGTTAATGACTTGATTTTTGAATCTAAATTAGATATGATTTTTGTATCATAAATATTAGTTATCATAGAATTTATGGTTAGCAGAGCAACAAAACTTTGGTCGGTGGTGTTGCTCTGCTTTTTTCCTTTCTAAGAATAATATAAAATAATAATATACTAAAAAAGGCAAGCATTAAATACTTTGACTAAAATTTAGTCATGTAAATAATGCTTGCTCTTTATTTATTTTGAAGATATTTAAATTTTTTAACATCATATAAAATGCTATTCTATACTTAGGTAAAGACCTTTGAAAAGAAATATTGTTATGCACAAAAGTTACTTCTAAAAAATATAGAAAAATTCCCATATCAATTGAATTATAAAATGGTACTTTGTCTTTAGGCATAATAGATTTAATATTGGTTGTTCTATATATTTTCAATTTATTCTTTTCACACACAGCTCTCCATGGTTGTGTGTTACAGGCACTTGGAGCATATTTTACAACATCTGCTATGGTTTCTAACCCTGAAATATCTGTCCAAATTTCCTGTGTTTCTTTTCTCTTGCATTTTGTATAATCTTTTCTAAATTCACTAGGGTTACTTTTACCCAAAGCCATCATAATCACAAATTTCAAGTTTTGATATTCTGATTCTTCTGTTTTACCCATTCCATACCAACATACACCAATATCCTTAGAAGCCAAATATAAATCCAACTGTTCAAACATATATCCAAGGTTTAACAAGTAATTTACTTTTTCTTCACTATAAATTAGCAAACAATATTCCCCTCGTTTACAAGTAGTTTCAGCTCTTGGTACAATCCTGTATTTAACTTCTATATTATCTACAAGGGATATTAAACCTTTAATTTTTTCTTCAATATCATGTAATTCTTCATTGGATAACTTAATGGTGTCGTTAAATCTTCTAAATGATTTTCTTTTAAAAATCATTTCATAATATTCCTCATCTATCATCACTGATTATTCTCCTATTTTTTAGTACACCGATGTCTGAAATAATCATATAATGCTTTAAAATAAAAAACAATCTAATTTTTAAAATTTTCCAGCAAGATTTTATCCTATTATTTGTGATATGGCATTTTTCTTATAAAAATAGCCTTAACCAAGTAATGTCAATAACTAAGAGTTAATGAAGTTTTTCCATTTTATTCTTGTGTATATGTTCTACATAATTATGGTATAATTCTAAAGTACAAATTTAAGATTCCGTAGTGGGATGGCTACGGGGGTTTTGAACGTTTTATCCCCCTTGGACTATTGGTGAATATTTCATCATAGTTAGGGGGTGGTATTGGATATGTTTAATACTTTGATAAAGTGTATATCAGTCATTTATGTAATTAGATTAATTCTAAAACATAATCTTTTATACATCATTTAAAAATTAAGATTAAGTTTCTTGGTCTTGACATAGAAGTTAAAAGCAAAGAAAAAAGTGCCCCATCCTCACAAGATTAGCACTTTTTCTTCTTAACATATTTAGTTAAAATCCAATAGCCCTAAAACAAAATAAATGTTCTAAGACTTAGCTTAGCGCTCTAGCACTAAGCTTTTCTTATTTATATTATATCAAATTTTTATAGAAAATAAACATAAATATTTTGTTTTTTGTTATCTAATTGCTCAATTGCGGAATAAAAATTATATGGTTTTACATTTAAGGCTTTTCTCATATCAAAAAAACATTGATTATATGTTTTTTCATATTCTAAATAAAAATCATCGCTAAATGATTCTAACTTTATATCTGCTTCTTGGACAGTTTTACTTGAAAACTGCATTTCATATGCTATTATCTCTATCATCTTTTCTATCCTACAAGTTCCTAATTTCTAACTTGAAATTTAGAATATTTACATAACAATACTACATGTATTCAATTAATCTAACTGCTAAAAAGCACATTTACTTATGATACGGTTCATTCTTCATAATTCTAAAAGCTCTATATATTTGTTCAAGGAGCATTACCCTAAAAAGCTGATGAGGAAATGTCATTTTAGAAAAACATAATTTATAGTTTGCTCTTTTAAGAACCTCACTCGAAAGTCCAAGACTTCCGCCTATTACAAATGCTATATCTGAATTTCCCATTACCGTACAGTCAGATATAAATTTAGAAAATTCTACTGAAGTTAAATGCTTTCCTTTAAGGTCAAGAGCTACTACGTATGAATTATCTTTTATTTTATTGAGTATCAGCTTTCCTTCTTTTTCTTTTATATTATCCTCTTCTTTTTCTGAAGCATTTTCAGGAGTCTTTTCATCTTGAAGTTCTATTATATTAAGTTTGCAATACCTTGAAAGTCTTTTTGAATACTCGTCAACTGCTTGCTTTAAATATTTTTCTTTAAGTTTTCCTACCGTAATTAACGTTACGTTCATAATTTATCTCCTTAATTTATATGGAAAAAAAGAGCTATGTGTACTAACTATTTAGCACAATAGCCCCTTTTTTCTAATATCCTAAGTCTTCGTTTAAAAATAATACATGCATTCTTGAATCATCAGACTGCCTTTTTATAACAGTATACTCATTACATATTCTTTCACTGCTATTACAGTTCATACAATGTCCAACAGAAGCACATGGAGTTTTCTTATTAAGCCTTACTGCATTTGCAGGTGCTGCAATGGTTTTAAGTCTTTTAACTGCATCTTCAATAGAACATACAATCTTATTTACACCTACAACTAGTATGACTTTTTGAGGCCCAAATAACATAGCTGCAACTCTGTTACCATTACCATCTACATTGTAAATCTCTCCATCTTCAGTTATCGCATTTGTACTTCCAAAATAGCAATAACTTGAAAAAGCTTCTCTATAAATTTTCTGTATATCTTCTCTCGAAAGTCCTTCTTTATCTCTGTCTAAATAATTGTACCTTCCGCTTCTTAAATGATCTATTACTCCAGTTTCAAATAATGTCATTGAACCACCAGAAGCAACAGTCTTTCCTTCTGGTACAATTTCTTTTATCTTTTTAATAAGTTCTTCTTTTGATGAAATATAATATCCATTAATATTGTTTTTCTTTAGTGAATCAATTGTTCTTTCAATTCGCTTTTTATTAATTAACAATACATTTTCGTCCATATTTATTTTGCCTTTCCACAGCAGTTTTTATACTTCTTGCCACTTCCGCAAGGACATGGATCATTTCTTCCAATTTTATTTAAATTTCTTACTGTCTTAGAATCTTTAAACTTCTTTTGAATTTCATGTCTTTTTTCCTTTGAGAATATAGCTTCCCACTGAGGAAGATCATATAAATAATCTGCTTTAGCATCTAGCATATTATAATAAAGTTTTTCTAAGTCTAAGTCTAATACTATCTCTGTATTCTTTTCTAACTTTTCAAGATCGTACTCTTTTTTTAAGCTATCATTTATTCCATCAATAAATCCCATTACAAATTCAATTGAAGAATCATATTCTTTAGCTAAATCTTCTATTGTTGTTTTCTTAACAGTCTTATGATTTCCTAAAAGATCCTTATAAATTGATTTCTCAAGCTTACTATATTCAGCCCAGAAAGCTTTCTCCCCTTTAGTTTTAACATACTCTATTACCATGTCAGTCCAATCTTTATATAAACTCATTTTTTTGTCCTCCTTAGGTTTCTTTATATATAATTTTTAATTTTAAACTAATACATTACATCTCTATATACTGGCTTGGATTATATCTATTTGCCATAGTCAATTTAATATCTTGTTTATGATCAATTCCATTTTCATTTAAAATATTAACAACAGTCTGATAAGCTAAATCCGGTTGATTATTTGTTTTACTTAAATGACCTAATATTATTCTTCTATTTTCTTTTACCTTAAGTAAATCTACAACTGCACTTCCACAGTCATCATTCGAAAGATGACCAATTTCACTTAAAATTCTTGTTTTTAAAGAATATGGATACGGTCCAAATTTTAGCATATTTACATCATGATTGCTCTCTAAAAGAACAACATCTGAATCTTTTGTATTTTCAAATATCTCACTTGTAAATGTTCCAATATCTGTTGCTATGCTTACGCTTTTTTCCCCATCTGTTATTGTATATCCCATAGGTGAAACCGCATCATGAGGAATATTAAAAGAAAGAATATTCATATCCTTTATCTCAGTAACAGATCTCTTTCCTATTAGCTTAATATTCTTTTCTTTTATTTTACCGAGCTGATCCTTCATTGCGTCCCACGTATCTGCATTTGCAAAGATAGGTAAATCGTATTTTCTAGATAATATTCCAGCCCCTTTTATATGATCACTATGTTCATGAGTTATGAATATTCCATCGAGTTCTCTTGGATTTTGATCAATTTTATCTAAGGCAAGATCTATTTTTTTACCAGAAAGCCCTGCATCAACAAGTATTTTTGTTTTTTCTGATGCTATAAACATACTGTTTCCGCTGCTTCCACTATATAGTGAACAAAATATCAAATCAATCTCACCTTATTCCTCTTCATATTCAACTCTGCTTATATCTGCACCAAGTGCCTTAAATTTTCTTTCTATATGATGATATCCTCTATCTATATGTTCTATGCTTGTAATTTCAGTAGTTCCTTCAGCTATAAGTCCAGCAATAACCATCGCTGCACCTGCTCTTAAATCTGTCGCTCTTACTACTGCTCCTGTAAGCTTTTTTACACCATCTATTATTGCAACTCTGCCTTCAACTTTTATATTAGCACCCATCTTTTTAAGTTCATCTATATGCTTATGTCTATTTTCCCATATAGATTCAGTTATAAGACTTCTTCCCTTAACTACACTTAAAAGTGCTGACATTGGTTGCTGTATGTCTGTTGGGAAACCCGGATATGGGCTAGTTTTTATATTAACCGACTGAAGAGGTTTATTAGCAGATACTCTTATAGAGTCATCTCCCTCTTCAACTGAAGCTCCCATCTCTAAAAGCTTTGCCGTAATAGATTCTAAGTGCTTTGGAATTACATTTTTAATTTCAACATCTCCGTGTGTTGCAACTGCAGATATCATAAAAGTACCAGCTTCTATCTGATCTGGTATAACACTATATGAACATCCTGTAAGTTTCTTTACACCTTGAATCCTTATTATGTCAGTTCCTGCACCTTTTATATCTGCACCCATGGAGTTTAAAAAGTTTGCTACATCTACAACATGGGGTTCTTTTGCAACATTTTCAAGTACAGTCATTCCTTCTGCAAGTGTTGCTGCTATCATAACATTAATTGTAGCACCTACTGATACTACATCAAAAAATATATTTGCTCCTTTAAGTTTTTCTGCATGAATTACAACAGCCCCGTGTTCTATTACTACGTCCGCTCCTAATGCTTCAAAACCTTTTATATGTTGATCTATAGGTCTTACTCCTATAGGACATCCTCCTGGAAGTACTACTTTCGCATGCTTAAATCTGGCTAAAAGAGCGCCTATAAAATAATATGAAGCCCTCATTCTTCTTACGTCATCTGTAACTGCCTCACAATTATCCAATTCGGCGCTATCTATTTCTAGAGTATTATTATTTATCTTAACTACATTACACCCTAAACTTTTAAGTATTCTTTCTAAGCAATGTACATCTTCTATATCTGGGATATTATCAATTACACATTTTTTGCTTGAAGCTAATATAGCTGCTGGTAATATGGCCACTGCTGCATTTTTAGCTCCATCTATACTTACAGAGCCTTTAAGTCTTATACCGCCTTTTATAACTAATTTTTCCATTGAATCCACCCTATTCATCAATATACATATTTATTATATCTAAAACTGTATCATAATTTACACAGTATATTTTTATTTTAATTTCTATCTTAATTATTATAACATAAAGTTTAGTTATTTAAATAACTTTTTATCATAAACTCTCACTTTTTTAGGTGTAAATTTACTAGAATTAAACGTTATGTTATAATTTAAATAAATTCGGTCTTATTTTGATTAGAAAGGATAATAACGGGACTGTTATTATTGAATATTTATTTACTATATTGTATAAAATAAACAATAAATTACAAAAGTTTGTTTATAATATTTAAAGAGGTTATCGCTTATAAATTTTTATTAATGCGAAAGCCTCTAAATTTTAAATAACATTTATATTTTAACCATTTATTTTATATTAATTAATCAGTCCCTGGTGATTTATTATGAAATATTATATCGTAGCACTATTTGATGAAAAGACTTATGAAACTATACTTCCCATTCAAAGAAACATGTCAAGAAAGTTTAAAGGAAGTAGAAACTCTCCATGCCCATTTATTCCAATATTATCTTTTGATAACAATGACATAGAACATGTAGATTCTATTGTAAAAAAAATAATAAGCCCTCATAAATCATTTAGAATTGATGCTTTAAATTCCGTATCTGCATCAGAATCTAAAAAAAGTATAAATTTAAAAATTGATAATAAAGGATATATAGTTAAGATAGCAAATGAACTTGAAGATTTTCTTTCGCTTAGTGGAATAAATGTAAAAAGATATAATAACCTTTATGTTTCTCTTGCAAATTGCAACTATGTTCCAAAGGATTTAAAAAAACAAATAGTAAAACTTAATTTTCCTGAACTTTTTGATAAAGACAATATATTGAAATTAAGAATAAAAAAGTTTGAAATTTGGAAGACTCCTTTAGTGAAAAAAGTATACTCGCTAAAAAATTATGAGCTAAAAAGTTTTTAATATATTCCATTATTAGAAAGCGAAGTATTTAAATACTTCGCTTTTTTTTAAATATTTTTTTTGTATTCGTTTTCCAGGCTTTCTTTTATAATTCAGATTTTGTAAAATAGAACTAGTTAACTTTTTAGGAGGTTTTATATGGACATTCAGTCAATGTTTAATGCACAAAAAAATTTTAATAATACTTTTAAAATAAGTCCTGAACTAAATCTATATAAATTATCTGCAAGAAAACATCTTGAATTCGAAATTAAACTTGGTCAACTTGCAGATGAAACAAAATGTTTCAATTATTTATTAAATAAAAAAAATATTATAGATATTGATTCAGTATTTAATAAATACATAACGTGTATTTCTATGGCATTAACCCTTGGACTTGATAATAACTATACTGATCTCATATCGGCATCTACATATCCTAATGACTATTGTCTTAGCGATCAGTTTTTAAATCTTTATATAGATATAAATGATCTTTTAGCGTCACCATCATTCGATCATTATATAACTCTTATAGAAGATCTTTTAAGTCTTGGACTTACATTAGGATTCTCAGAAGATAAGATAGAACAAGAATTTATAAATAAATCATTTGAAAAAATAGTTCTTTAAAAGGACTATTTTTTTTTATACTGGTAATACTATTTCCGAGGTGACTTTCATGTTTGGAATTTTACTAGCTATTATATCTGGTTTATCAATGACTATTCAGGGTGTATTTAATACACAACTTGGTGAAAAGATTGGTATTTGGGAAACCAATGTTATCGTATCAACATCTGCCTGTCTTATTACGGTTATATTATCATTTTTTTTTAGAGACGGAGATTATTCCATGATAAAGGATTCAAATAAACTATATCTTCTAGGTGGTGTATTAAGTATTGTTATTACATTTACTGTAATGAAAAGTATTTCTCTTATGGGACCTTCATATGGAATCGGCATAATATTAATTGCACAAATATTTTCAGCCGCTGTAATAGAAGCTTTAGGTCTATTTGGCAGTGATAAAGTTAAGTTTTCCTTAAATGAATTCATTGGTATTGCTATTATGATACTTGGTATTGTAATATTTAAATGGAAACATTAATTAAAGGAGAGTTACAAAACTTTGAAAATATTATCAAATATAAATTTTTTATTTCATCTTACTTTAAACAATATACATCAATACTTTGTAAAAAATGAGTTATCAAAAACTGATAAACTTTTAAATAACTCAATAAACTGGTATGGCCATGCAACAACACTTATTAATATGTCTGGCAAAGTAATAATTACAGATCCTGTTCTTGGTAAAATGCTTGGCTATTTTAAACGTGTTACAGATATTCCTTATAAAATAAACGATAAAAAAGTTGATTATATACTTTTATCGCATGGTCATATGGATCATATGAGTTTTACATCTCTTGCAAAACTTAATAAAGATGCTGTAATAATAATCCCAAAAGGCTATAAAAAAATAATTAGACTTCTAGGTTTTAAAAAAATAGTACTTCTTCATCCTGGTGATACTTATGAGGACAAGTATATAAAAATCAAGGCTTTTAAAGCTAATCATGATGGGAGACGTTTTTATATTGGAATAGATAACGAAAGTATTTCTTACCTTATAGAAAGAAATAATAAAAAAGTTTTCTTTGCAGGTGATACTGCCTTTACTCATAACTTTGATGGAATTTCAGCTGATGTAGCATTAATGCCAGTTGGATGTTACAAGCCAGAAAGATTTTTATCAATGCATTGTAGTCCAGTTCAAAGTTACAACATGTTTAAAAAACTAGACTGCCCTATTATGATTCCAATTCATTATAAAACATTTAAAATATCACTTGAAAATTTTAATGAAACATTAGAGCAGTTAATAAGTTTTCATGATAGTTCAATTAAAATTATAGATATTGGAGAAACATATAAATTCTAAATTATATTTAACATTATCAAAAAATTTCATATAATATAATGAACTAATATAATTTAGAGAGTACTATGTTTCATATAAAAAATAAATTTGACAACAATCTTAAATATTACATTTCTAACGGCTACTATAGAAAATATAGAGTGCTTATAAAATATAAGAAATTTGAATCTTCTATAGCTAAAAAAATTAAAAAGTTAAACGGGGAAGTTATATGTGACATTCCCCTAATAAATCTTATATGTGCAAATATGTCTTCTAAAGCATTAAAAAGAATTTCTGAATATCCTGAAATTATAGAAATACATTTAGATGAATTTTTTATTCTATCTTCAGTTTCATCATCATTTAAAAAGAAAGTAAATCTTTCTCACAAATTTACTCTTAAAGGTAATGGAATTGGAGTTGGAATAATAGACAGCGGTGTATATCCTCATAATGATTTAATGTACCCATCCCATAAAATTAATTTTTTCTTAGATACTATTAATAATTTAAACTACCCTTATGATGACAATGGTCATGGTACCGCCGTAGCAGGGCTTATATCAGGAAGTGGTATCTTATCAGAGTATAAATATAATGGTATAGCAGAAAAAACCAAACTCTTTTGCATAAAAGCATTTGACTGTTATGGTAAAGGATACGTTTCAGATATTTTATATTCTATAGAAGTCTTAATAAATATTGCATCTGAAAATAATATAAAAGTAATATGTCTTCCCTGTGAAATGATGTCTGATAATACATTTATACTTTCTCTTTTTGATGAAATTTTTGCCTTTGCAGTATCAAAAGGATTAATTCCTATAGTTCCTGCTAAAACTATATCTAATTCTGAAAATTTACCTGGTAATTTAGGAATCGGACTATTAAAAAATTGTATAACCGTAGGAGGCGTTGATACTTCTCATAGAGAAATAGATATATATAAATATTCTTCTCGTGGATGTTTATTAGGGAAAAATATGAAACCTGATATTTCTGCGCCATGCAGTAATATAATATGTCTTTCATCAGATACTGAATATATATCAGAAAGAAATGGTTTAAAATTATATCCTAGAAAATTAGATAAACCTTACAGAATTCTTAGTGGAACTGCTCTTGCTGCTTCTTATACTGCAGGATTATGCTCCCTTATATGCGAAAAATATAATGATGTATGTTTAAATGATGTTTTATCAATACTAAAGTTATCAACTGATGAAACTTCTGATATATCTGATTTAATTATAGGAAATGGTGTTATAGACGTTAATAAATTATTTAACTCCAAATCAGAATATTAGTAATACTATTTATGATATAATAACCTTTAGATATAAATTTAATGAAAGGCTGGTAACAAACTGTTGAGTACACTTATGCTGAAAAACAGATTTCTTGATTTTACACCGGTAAGTAATATATTTATAGAAAAGTATATGGTAAAAGCACGTGGAGAGTTTGTAAAAGTATATCTCCTTCTTCTAAAGCATACTATATTTGGCGAACCGGGAGTAAATACTCAAATGCTTGCATCTTCACTCAATCTTTTAGAGTCAGATGTAATGAATGCTCTTAATTACTGGAATGATGAAACTGTAATAAAATTTCGTAAAATAGATAACTTAGGTAATTTTAGTATTGAATTTCTAGATCTTAATGAAGACTTTGAAAAATCTAATAAAAATCTAGATTTATTAAATGAACTTGATAATTCAAATACTAAAGATATGTTAAAAGATATTGAAAGCCTTCTTGGAAGACCTCTTTCTCCAAATGAAATGTCTATGTATCTAAGCTGGCAGAAAGAATTTAATTTTTCATCAGAGCTAATATATATTCTGATGGAATACTGTATATCACGTGGTAAAAGTGATCCTAGATATATAGAAAAAGTGGCAATAAACTGGCATGATATGAATATAACAACTGTTGAAGAAGCTCAAAATCTAATAAAAAGAAATGAAGACAAATGGGTAAGCATAAGAAAAATTCTTGCTTATCTTGGACTAAATGATAAACAGATAATGAAGCCACAGCAAGATATGATTGAAAAATGGCTATTTATTTATAAATTTCCACTTGATGTTATATACAAAGCATGTGATATATGCTCAGAACGTTTAAATAGAGCTGATCTTAAATATATTGATGGAATTCTTTCAAAATGGAATAAAAATAATCTTAAAACAATAAAAGATATTGCACTAAAAGATACAAGACCACAAAAGCCAAAAAATAAAAACACTAATTCAAAATTGAAATTCAATAATTTTAAACCACGAGAATATGATTATGATGAATTAGAGAAAAAACTGTTAGGATGGGATAAAGATGATTAAAGGCTATCAAGCAGAGATAATGAAGATATATCAGACTATACGAGATAATGAAGATAAAAAACAAAAAGAAAGAAGAAATGAAATTAAAAAAAAATATCCTGAAATAATAGAAATAGAAAATAAGATTTCAAAACTCTCTCTTAATATGGCAATAGATATTTTAAAATCAAAAGATAAAAATAATATTATAGAAAATTATAAAAATAAAATGACAGATTTAAAAATGAAAAAATGTGAACTTTTAGTTTCAAAAGGATACGATTCTGACTATCTAAATCATCATTACGACTGTCCAAAATGCAAAGATACTGGTTTTATTGGCACAGATAAATGTTCATGTTATAAAGAAAAACTAATACGTCTTTACTATAAGAATTCAGAACTTCAAAACATAATATCTGATAAGAATTTTGATACTTTTGATATTAATCTTTTTTCTACTCATAGAAATGAAAATGAGAAATATTCTCCAAGAAAAAATATGGAAAATAATCTTGATTATATAATGAAATCATATATACCCGATTTCAATAATATAACAACTAATCTTTTATTCTATGGTAATCCAGGAAGCGGAAAAACATTTTTATCATACTGCATAGCAGAAACACTTTTAAACGCAGGATATCTTGTTGTATACAGAACTTCTGAAGAACTAATTGATAACTTAAGAGATGTTAGATTTAATAATGATAATAATATTGAGGAACTTCTTCTTGATTGTGATCTTCTTATAATTGATGACTTAGGATCGGAACATTTAAATGAATTTTCAGTTTCTGAATTATTTTCTTTCCTAAATAAAAAAATATTAACAAATAAAAAAATGCTTATTTCTACAAATCTTACATTACCTGAAATTGTTAAAAATTATAGTGAAAGAATTTCATCAAGACTTATTGGAGATTTTAAACTTTGCAAATTTTATTCTGACGATATACGAATAAAAAAGAATTTAAACAATAGATAAACTAAATATTATGCTATTTATAATAAAAAGAGGTTTTCTCTTTTTTTATAAATAAAAAAAATACCGATATAAAATATCGGTATTTTTTGGCGACTCAGGAGGGGATCGAACCCTTGACCTCCGGCGTGACAGGCCGGCACTCTAACCAGCTGAGCTACTGAGCCATATTATATATTATACTTATGGTGGGCACAACAGGGCTCGAACCTGTGACCCTCTGCTTGTAAGGCAGATGCTCTCCCAGCTGAGCTATGCGCCCATAAGTTTTTAATTAAAATGGTGACTCCTACGGGACTTGAACCCATGTTACCACCGTGAAAGGGTGGTGTCTTAACCACTTGACCAAGGAGCCATATATTTATTTGGAGCTGGCAATAGGAATCGAACCTACAACCTGCTGATTACAAGTCAGCTGCTCTACCGTTGAGCCATGCCAGCTCATAAGTAAAATTGGCGACTCAGGAGGGGATCGAACCCTTGACCTCCGGCGTGACAGGCCGGCACTCTAACCAGCTGAGCTACTGAGCCATACTATAAATTTTACTTATGGTGGGCACAACAGGGCTCGAACCTGTGACCCTCTGCTTGTAAGGCAGATGCTCTCCCAGCTGAGCTATGCGCCCATAAGTTTTTAATTAAAATGGTGACTCCTACGGGACTTGAACCCATGTTACCACCGTGAAAGGGTGGTGTCTTAACCACTTGACCAAGGAGCCATATATTTATTTGGAGCTGGCAATAGGAATCGAACCTACAACCTGCTGATTACAAGTCAGCTGCTCTACCGTTGAGCCATGCCAGCTTATAAGTAAAATTGGCGACTCAGGAGGGGATCGAACCCTTGACCTCCGGCGTGACAGGCCGGCACTCTAACCAGCTGAGCTACTGAGCCATACTATAAATTTTACTTATGGTGGGCACAACAGGGCTCGAACCTGTGACCCTCTGCTTGTAAGGCAGATGCTCTCCCAGCTGAGCTATGCGCCCATAAGTTTAATTAAAATGGTGACTCCTACGGGACTTGAACCCATGTTACCACCGTGAAAGGGTGGTGTCTTAACCACTTGACCAAGGAGCCATATTGTTTAAGTTACGCTTAATTTATTGTGTCAAGCGCTAATCACATAGACTATAATACCTAAAATATTCGATTGTGTCAACACATTTTTTAAAAAGTTTTTATTTTATTTTTTTATTTTTCTATTTTTCTACTTTTTCTGCGCTATTAAAAATAGATGTTATCCCACTTATAGAGCCATTTATAATTATATATTACTTTTAAAAATTTCTATTTTTTATTGATATAAATTAATAAAAACTTCTTTCTAAAAATTCTATTAATACTTATATTTATATTTATATTTTTGATAATTGTTCCAAATAAATCTATTTATAGAAAATAATTTTACTCTAAATAAAATGTTTTAAATTATATAAATTTTTATCTTTATATGTGGTGTTCTTTATACTTATTATTAATATTCCTCACTTTTAACTTTATTATTACTGTGATAAAATTTATTTATATAATTTTGATGGAGGTGTACTATGTTTTTTCACGACTTAATAATACTAGGCGGCGGTGCATCCGGTCTTACTGCTGCAATTTGTGCAAAAGATTTAGGAATGGATGTTGCTATAATAGAATCTAACGATAGAATAGGAAAAAAGATACTATCCACAGGAAATGGAAGATGTAACATATCAAATAGTAAAATTGAAAGTCCATATATTAATTACCATAGTTCAAATAAAAATTTTTATAAAGAAATCTTAGATAATTTTTCAGTTTCAGATACAAAAAATTTCTTTATGTCATTAGGACTTCCTTTTACTGAACTTAGTGACGGAAAAATGTATCCTTCATCTCTTCAAGCATCCTCTGTTGTAGATATTTTAAAACTTGCTTTAGATGAAAGAGAAATACCCGTGTATACATCATGTAAGGTTAAGGATGTATCAAAAAATAAAAATTTTGTTCTCGTTACATCTAACGATGAATATAAAAAATTTACCTGTAATAAATTAATACTCGCATGTGGCGGAAAATCAGCTCCAAATTCAGGCTCAGATGGATCAGGATTTAAAATAGCTAAAATGTTAGGTCATTCAATAGTTGAGCCTCTTCCAGGGATTGTACAGCTTAAACTTGATTATCCTCACCTTAGAGCTTTATCTGGAATAAAATTTAATGGAAATGCATCACTTTTTATAGATAAGACTCTAAAAAGAACATGTTTCGGAGAAATATTATTTACTGACTATGGTATTTCAGGTCCTCCTATACTTCAGCTTTCATCAGATGTATCAAAGTTCCTTTCAAAAGGACATAAAGTATATATAAATATTGATATGTTTCCAGAAAAAACTCTAGATTCATTAACTGATCTTTTAATGAGTCACTTTTCAGTATTTAGTTATAGGGAAATAAGCTCATCTCTTATTGGAATAATAAATAAAAAGCTCATTCCAATAATTTTAAAAGATACAGGTATTGCTAATATTCATGAAACATGTGATATGATAGACTGGAATCTTATTAATGACCTTATTAAAAAATTTAAAAGCTGGAATTTTATATGCACAGGTACTAAAGGCTTCACAAACGCTCAGGTAACCGTTGGAGGCGTTAACACTAATGAAATAGATAAATATACTCTTGAGTCTCTAAAATGCAAAAATCTGCTGTTTTCAGGCGAAATTATGGATGTAAACGGAGACTGTGGTGGATTTAATCTTCAATGGGCTTGGAGTTCTGGATATATAGTAGCAAAATCTGCATATAATTTAAAATAATTATTATATAAAAAAAGAGAATCTGATTATTAATATCAAATTCTCTTTTACTTAATGTATTATTATTTATTTAAAGCTGCAACTAAATCATCAATATTTATTCCATGAACCATTGCTGCTTCTTCAAGAGTTTCTGCTTGAGCAGATGGACATCCAACACATCCCATACCAAAATTCATTAATATTGGCACTTTAGAAGAATCTGTTCTTACTAATTCACCTATTGTCATATCCTTATTTATCATAAATTTTCACCTTCTTTTTATTTATCTGCATTAAAATTATATTTTATAAAAAAAGAGAAGTCAATACCCGACTTCTCTTATCATATTTATATGTTATCAACTCTTATTGTCTGATCTCTTCCTGCTCCAACACCTATTAATGATACTTTTGTTCCTGTAAATTCACTTATTCTCTTTAAATATTTCTTTGTTGTATCTGGAAGTTCATCAAAGCTTCTTGCATCTGCTACTTTTTCGTCCCATCCATCAAATTCTTCATAAATAGGTTCGCACTTTGCAACATCTTCAAGACTTGCTGGGAAATAATCAATTATCTTGCCATTGAACTTATATCCAGTACATATCTTTATCTTAGAAAGACCTGCAAGTGTATCTATCTTTGTAACTGCAAGTGAAGTAAGTCCACTTACTCTTGCTGCTGTCTTTACTATAACAAGGTCAAGCCATCCACATCTTCTTGATCTTCCTGTAGTTACTCCATATTCGTGTCCGCTTTCTCTTATCCAGTTTCCTGTTTCATCATTAAGTTCTGTTGGGAATGGTCCTTTACCTACTCTTGTAGTATATGCTTTAACTATTCCTACAGCGCTGTCTATCATATTAGGTCCTATTCCTACACCATTTGCAACTCCTCCAGCTACAGTATTAGAAGATGTTACGAATGGATATGAACCATAATCTATATCAAGAAGCATTCCCTGTGCTCCTTCAAATAATACGCTTTTATCTGATTTTATAGAATTGTAAACTTCAACAGAAGTATCTTTAACAAAAGGTCTTAACTTTTCTGCATATTTTAAATAATCATTTAAAATAGTATCATAGTCTAATGCTTCCCCGCCTAAAACTTTTGTTATATAAGCATTCTTCATATCTATGTTTTCTTTTAATTTTGCTTTAAATACATCTTCATGCATTAAATCACATACTCGTATTCCACATCTTTCGAATTTATCTGTATAACATGGTCCTATTCCCTTACATGTAGTTCCAATGTCATTTTTTCCTCTTGCTATTTCTTTTAATTTATCTAAGATTTTATGATATGGCATAATAAGGTGAGCTCTATCACTTATGATTAACTTTTCTGGCGTAACCTTAACCCCTACACCCTCTAAATACTCAATTTCTTCAAATAAAGCGCTAGGATCTACTACTACACCATTTCCTATAACATTAAGTTTATCATCATAGAGTATCCCTGATGGAATAAGGTGAAGTTTATATTCCTTGTCTCCAACAACTACTGTGTGACCAGCATTATTTCCTCCTTGAAATCTAACAACAACATTAGCTTCTTCTGCTAAATAATCTGTCATCTTTCCTTTTCCTTCATCGCCCCACTGTGCACCTAAAACTATAAATGCTGACATATTTCTGCCTCCCTTAAATAGATAAGCCTTTGGCTCCTATTTATAATTATAAATTAAGATTGACTAATAATTTTTTAGTCTCCTTATAAATAGTAGCAAAGTAAAATTATTTGGTCAACTATGTATCGAATATTTTTTTGCTTTTTTTAAAAAATATTCGTATAATTAATTTATATGTTTAAACTTAATATATTAATATCGTTTACTAGGAATAAGGGAGGATGCTGTTTATGAATATTTATGAAGAATCTTTAAAGTTTCATGAAGAAAAAAAAGGTAAATATGAAATAAAGCCAACATGTGAAGTTAAAAACGCAAAAGACTTAAGTCTTGCTTATACACCAGGAGTTGCTGAACCTTGTAGAGCTATTGCTAAAGATCCTGAAAACGTATATAAATATACAAGAAAATGGAATACAGTTGCTGTAATATCAGACGGAACAGCCGTTTTAGGACTAGGAGATATAGGTCCACTTGCTGCACTGCCAGTAATGGAAGGAAAAAGTGTTCTTTTTAAAGAATTTGGAAACGTAGATGCTTTTCCAATAGTTCTTAACACAAAAAACGTTGATGAAATAGTTTCTACAATAGTTAATATTGCTCCAACAGTTGGAGGAATTAATCTTGAAGATATTGCAGCTCCAAGATGTTTTGAAATAGAAAAAAGATTAAAAGAAATTTTGGATATTCCTGTTTTTCATGATGATCAACATGGAACTGCAGTAGTAGTTTTATCTGGATTAATAAATGCATTAAAAATTGTTAACAAAAAACTTACAAATATAAAAGTAGTTATAAATGGTGCTGGTTCAGCCGGAAGCGCAATTTGTAAATTATTATTATCATCAGGCGTAAAAAATATAGTAATGTGTGACATAAATGGAATAATCAGTAGAGATAAAGATTTAAGTGATAATAAATACATGGAAGAACTTTCAAGAATTACTAATCCTAATAATGAAACTGGATTTCTTAAAGATGCAATGAAAAATGCTGATGTATTTATTGGAGTATCTGCTCCTAAAATTGTTTCAAAAGAAATGGTAAAAACAATGAATAAAGACGGTATAATATTTGCAATGGCAAATCCTACACCTGAAATCTTCCCAGAAGATGCTAAAGATGCAGGAATTAAAATCATGGGAACTGGAAGATCTGATTATCCAAATCAGATAAATAACGTTCTTGCTTTTCCAGGAATATTTAGAGGCGCTTTAGATGCACGTGCAAAAGAAATAAACGAAGAAATAAAGGTTGCAGCTGCATATGCAATTGCAAATTCTATAGATGAAAAAGATTTAACAGAAGATAATATAATTCCAAAAGCTTTTGATTTAAAAGTTCAAAAATTAGTTGCTGAAGCTGTAAAAAAAGCAGCTAAAAATAGTAACGCTTAAAGAGCTTAAAATTTATCCACAAAATTAAATAAAAAATATCCACAATGTTGAAAACTTTCTTTCTTCATTGTGGATATTTTTTTATTTATAAGTTATTCACATGTTCATAGATTTTTCTGCACATTTAATAACAGCCTGCATAGCTGCATTTCTAAATCCTAATTTCTCAAGTTCGCATACAGCATCTATTGTTGTTCCTCCAGGTGAACATACTGCATCTTTAAGTTCTCCAGGATGTTTTCCTGTCTCAAGAACCATTTTAGCTGATCCTAGAACAGCTTGAGCTGCCATCTTGTAAGCTTTTGATCTTTGAATTCCAAGCTTTACTCCTGCATCTGCCATTGCTTCAATAAACATATAAACATATGCTGGTGATGATCCACATAAAGCAGTAAATGCATGAAAATCTTTTTCTTCAATCTGTACACATTCTCCAAAACTTTCAAAAATCTTAACAGCTTTATTTAATTCTTCTTCTGTTACATTCTTATTTGGACATAATGCAGACATTGATTCTTCAACTGATGCTGGAGTATTTGGCATTGTTCTTATTACCATTACATCTTTTGAAATAAATTCTTCCATATTCTTTAAACTTATTCCTGCTGCTATTGTTATTATTAATTTATCTTTAGTTAATTTATCTTTTATGTTTTCAATAATATCCTTATACATATAAGGTTTTACTGCCAATACAATTATTTCAGATTTTTCTGCTACTTCTCTATTATCTAATGTAGCTTCTATTTTTAGTGATTCTCTAACTCTTTTTGCAGATTCTTCACTTTTAGTTGATACAATTATTTCATTTTCTTTTATAATTCCAGATTTTATAATCCCTGAAACCATTGCACTTCCCATATTTCCACAGCCAATAAATCCTATTTTTTTACTCATTTTTTAGCCCCCATTAATTTTTTGAAATTTTTAATACAGTCTCCATTTTAATCATAGCATATGATATGTTTTATCCCATAAAATATATATGAAAGGAGGAGGTTATATGAAAAATTCTCTTTTAGTTTATAACAACTCTTTATTTTCTATTGAATCATTCGTTGATTCGATTTTAAAAAATATTTTAGAAATAAAGTGCTCTGTTTATGAAAGTCCATGCTTTTATTATATATCGCTTAAACACCCAGATATAAATGACTATTCATTAGAAGTGAATTTTAAAAATAACTTTTTAATCCTTAAAGTTACTGATAAAAAATACAGAAATACCATATTTCTAAAAAGGATTTTTTATCTAACAAAAATTGAAAAATCACATATATTATTTGAAAAAAGTTTTAATAAAAATACTCTTATAATAGAAAAAGCAGCTTAATTATTCTTTATGTACAACATCCAAATTACCAAATTTACTGAATTGGCCCATCCATGCAAGTTTTGCACTTCCGACTGGGCCATTTCTTTGTTTTGCTATTATGCACTCAGCTACATTCTTATCTTCAGTATCTGGATTATAATATTCATCTCTATATAAAAACATAACAAGATCAGCATCCTGCTCTATTGATCCTGATTCTCTTAAATCTGAAAGCATAGGTCTATGATCAGCTCTCTGCTCTGGCGCTCTTGAAAGCTGAGAAAGTGCAATTACCGGACATTGCATCTCTTTTGCCAAAGCTTTTACCGATCTTGAAATTTCTGAAACTTCTTGCTGTCTATTATCAGTTTGAGTTCCTCCTGACATAAGCTGAAGATAATCAATTACTATAAGATCTATTCCGTATTCTAGCTTAAGTCTTCTACATTTTGAACGCATTTCCATAATAGTCATTCCTGCTGTATCATCAATATAAATATGAGCATTAGAAAGTGGTCCTGTTGCTAATGCAATGTTCTCCCAGTCTTTATCTTCTAGATCACCAGTTCTAAGCTTAAGCATATCTACATTAGCTTCTGAACATAAAAGCTTATACGCAAGCTGTTCTTTTGACATTTCAAGAGAAAAGATAACTACACTCTTTTTTTCTTTAAGCGCAGCATGTTCTGCAATGTTAAGTGCAAATGTAGTTTTTCCCATAGAAGGTCTTGCTGCAATAAGAACCATATCTCCTTTTTGAAATCCTGATGTTTTTGAATCTAAATCTGCAAAACCAGAACCAACTCCTGTAATCTGGCCTTTATTATTAAATAATTTTTCAATTTGTATAAAACCTCTTTCAAGAACATCGCTTAAAGGTTCAAAATCTTTTGAAGTTTTATTATCTGCAATATCAAAAATTTTCTTTTCAGCTTCATCTAAAACACCCTGCACAGTATCTTGCTTGTTATAGCTGTCTTCTATTATTTTCGTAGACGCTTTTATAAGTTTCCTAAGGACTGATTTTTCCTTAATTATCTTTATATGTGCATCTAAATTAGCTGTTGTAGCAATAGATGCACTTAATTCTGTAATATAAGTTATATTACCTGCTTTTTCAAGCATATTAGTGTTCTTAAGATATTCTATAAGAGTCAAAAGGTCTACTGCTATATCTTTTTTAAACATCTCACATATAGCTCTAAAGATTATCTTATGACCATCTCTATAAAAATCTTCTTCTTCAAGTTCTTCAGTAGCTTTTCCAATAGAATTTTTGTCTATTATCATGCTTCCTATTACAGACTGTTCTGCTTCAATACTCTGAGGCAGACTTCTCATCGCTGTCTCATCCACGTGCTCATACCTCCAATTCTATTCAGATACACTTTTTAAAAAACATAATTTAAAATATCATTTATATTTTCTATAGTTTTTACTTCTATTCCAGTTAAATTTTTAGGAATTTCATTTTTATTTTCTTCTGGGACAAGAACTAATCTTATTCCCATTCTCTTAGCTCCATATATCTTTTCAAACACTCCACCTATAGGTTTTACATCTCCATATAAAGATACCTCTCCTGTAAGCGCAATATCCTGTCTTATAGGTTTATTTAAAAGTGCACTTATTATACATGTTGTTATTGCCGAACCTGCAGATGGACCATCTATTTTTCCTCCACCTATTACATTAACATGTATATCATAGTCTTTTATATCTTTATCTGTTATATTTCTTATTACTGATGCAGCATTATATACTGAGTCTTTAGCCATTGAACCTGCAGTCTCATTAAATCTTACTGTTCCAGTTCCTTTTTTCTTAGCATGAAATACACATGCTTCTATTTCTATTGTAGAACCTAAAAATCCACTTACTCCAAGTCCATAAATATGTCCTACCTTTTTCTCATTTAAATCTTTTATTCTTTCAAAAGGAACATATCTTCCTATTGATATTACTTCATTAAGATCTGACATTCCTATTGTAATTTTATCATCTAATTTTTTCTTAGAATATAATGAATATCCATAGGCATCTGTAAGAATATTTATTGCTTTTCTTCCTTCAAATGTATATGAACTTATTTTTTCTGCTACACCCTCTTCTAAATTAACATTTAGCTTACAGGCTGCATCTTTCACTATATTAACTATATCTTCAGATGATAAAGGTTCAAAATATACTTCTGTACATCTTGATCTTAAAGCAGGATTTATTTCTGATGGACTTTTTGTTGTTGCTCCTATAAGAACAAAGTCTGCTGGTGCACCATTATCAAAAAGATATTTTATATATTTAGGAATACTTTCATCATCTGGATCATAATAAGAAGATGAAAATTCTACTCTTTTATCTTCTAATACTTTAAGAAGTTTATTCTGAAGCATTGTATCAAGTTCACCAATTTCATCTATAAAAAGAACTCCTCCATGAGCTTCAGTTACTAAACCTGTTTTAGGCTCTGGGATTCCTATTTCTGCTAAATCTCTCTTGCTTCCTTGATATATAGGATCATGTACTGAGCCTAAGAGAGGATTTGTAATTTCTCTTGGATCCCATCTTAAAGTTGTTCCATCTACTTCTACGAACTTTGAATTATCATCAAAAGGAGTAAATGAAAGTTTCTTTACTTCTTCAAGTGCAAGTCTTGCTGCAGTAGTTTTTCCAACACCTGGAGGTCCATATAAAATTATATGTTGTGGATATGGCGAAGAAAGTTTTGATAAAAGAGATTTAACTGCTCTCTTTTGTCCTATAATTTCGTCAAAATTAGATGGCCTTAAAAAGCTCATTATATTTTTACTAGTTATTTTTGAATCTAAATTTTCTAATGTTTTTAATTTTGTTTTTGTTCTCTTATTTTCAAATCCTTTTTGTTTGTTTATAATTGACATTCTGACATCATCGATATACTTTTCTTGCTTCTCAGCAACTGATCTTTCAACTTCTTCTTCGATTTTGTTTTGAATATATCTTCTTGCCAATAAATCAGATATTAGGCTTTCAGTTCTATCTATAACATCTGCTAATTCTTCTTTTTTAGGAACGGACTTTAAATCTCTTCCTTCTGCTAAAATGACATTAAGAGCAAAAATTCTTTTACATAAATCTTCTGATTGAATATATTTATCAAGTTTAAATCTTATTGTCCTAGCCTTAAATGCACCCTTATCTAAAATATTTCTAGTAATAATATATAGTTGTTTTACCTGAGACTCAATTGATAAATTTTCTTCTATTATTTGCTTAGTGTCAAGTTCCACCTTAAAACCTCCTTAAGCCTGTTTGACTATATTTATTTTCATTTTTGTGCTTACTTCAGGATATAATTTGACTTCTATCTCATATTCGCCTTCAACTTTTATTGCATTCATTACAATTTTCTTTTTATCAACATCAACTTTATAATTTTTCTTAATTAATTCTGCAACATCCTTACTTGTTATTGCTCCAAATAACTTTCCATTTTCTCCAGTCTTAGCTTTAATTGTTACTGATTTTCCTTTAAGTTCTGCAGCTAATTTTTGAGCTTCTTCAAGTTCAGCAAGCTTCTGTTTTCTATCATTTGCTATTTTGTTATTTAAAATATGTAAATTAGAATCAGTTGCTTCCTGTGCTAATTTCCTGGGAAATAAAAAGTTTCTTGCATATCCATCTGATGTATTTATTACTTCTCCTTTTTTACCTATCTTTTTAACGTCTTTTAATAAAATAACTTTCATAATCTTATTCTCCTATCCTTAAACATTTATTTATTGCCTCATCAAGTTTTAATATTGCATCATCTATAGAAATATTACTCATCTTAGTTCCTGCAATATTCATATGACCTCCTCCGCCGAGTTCTTCTAATACTACCTGCACATTTATATCTCCAAGAGATCTTCCGCTTATAAGTACATTATCTGCTATTTCTCCAAGTACAAAGCTTACTTCTACTCCTGCAATATTAAGAAGTTCATCAGCAGCCTTAGCTATAATTACATTATGCACATTTGCAGGTGCTACTGCAACAGCTACACCTTCTTTTATTCTTGCTGACTTAATTGTATCCGCAATTTCAGTATAATCTTCTATATTATCAGCAAACATCTTTTTTATTTCAAGTGGTTCTGCTCCATATGACTTTAAAAACGATGCAGCATCAAAAGTTCTCACTCCAGTTTTAAATGAGAATTTTTTAGTATCAATTATTATTCCTGCTAAAAGTCCTTCTGCTTCAAGTGGAGTAATAGCAGGTTTATCTACCATATACTGTATTATCTCAGTAACCATTTCAGCTGTAGAGGATGCATATATCTCAATATATTTTAACATATTATTTTCTATAATATCAGGGCTACGCCTATGATGATCTATAATTACTTTTCTATCAGCCATATTAACAAGCTGCATACTTTCAACATAACCTTTATTATGAACATCTAAAATTATAAGAAGAGTATCTCTATCAATATTACTCTCTGCTTCATCTACTGAAAGAAATGTATCATTATATTTTTCATCTTTATTTAACATATCAAGATAATATCTTATATCATTTGTTTCTTTTGGAAGCACTATTTTGCATTTTTTACCTAGCTGTCTTATTACACTCATTAGCCCAACTGCTGAACCAAAGCAATCCATATCAGGATTTTTATGTCCCAATATAAATACTTGTCTGCTCTCATATATAAGTTCACTTAATGCTCTTGCAATAACTCTGGCTTTAACTTTTGTTCTTTTTTCTATCTCTTTTGAGTTACCACCAAAAATTTTTAAATCATCTTTAGATTTTACAATTGCTTGAGCTCCTCCTCTTCCAAGTGCAAGTTCTTTAGCTTTTTTAGCATTATTATAATTTGCCATAGGAGACATTCCAAGCCTACCCACACCTATACTAAGTGTTACACGCATAGTATTTCCTTTATTTATCTTAGAAATATCATCTATTATTTTAAATTTTTCACGTATCTCTTTTTCTATATATTTATCTTGAACTGACAATACATATCCAGAAGCATCATATTGCTGTATCATCGCTTTCATGCTTTCAGCATATGTTCTTATATATTTTCCTATTTCCGCTATAACAAGAGGTCTATTTCCTTCATCAGTCTTATTAAGAACTTCTGTAAGATTGTCAACTTCAATAAGCATAATACTCTCTTTTGTAGTTTCATAATCTATAAGCTTAGTAATATCATTAAATGATAAAATATAAAAAGATGTTTCATCGTTTGCTTTTACAGTTCTACTATATACATCATAAAGTTTATCGCTTACATGAATTCTCTGATGATCATTCTTTTTATATCTTTCAATAAGAGATAAATCTAATTCACTTGCTATACTTAAAATATTCATTTCATTTTTTTGCTTTAATGATTCAAACATATTATTATTCCATATAATATCCCCAGATTTATTTATTAATACAATTGGATATATTACATTAAATAAATTTTCAGAAACAGCCTTATCAATTTGATTTATAAATTCATTCTGACTATTTTCCTTTTTATTATAATAATAGAGCTTGTTATAATTATCTATCAGAAATAATAAAAAAATAATAATTCCTATCTCTTGATATTCAATAATATATAATACTATAGATGATACAAGTAGTATTATAGGTCTTACCATAGCTTTCAGCATAGATGTCATATAATGACCTCCTATTTCTATTAATCTGTTCTCTTATTTATATATTTTTTAAGACTGCTTAAACTTTTTCCTTCTTTTTCAATATAATCTTCAGATTTTATACCTAATGACAACTTGTCATTAATTGTATCATCTATTTCTGCAAAAGAATATCCAAGTCTCTGAGCTAAAACATAGAGTATAATTATAGCACCAGCTATAGTATCTATTATCGATTCACGTGCTACATTTCCACTTTTTGCGAGAAGCCTTAATAACTCACCTGCTGAACATACAAGCTGAGCTTTAAGCTTATCAATAATTTTTACGTTCGTTATTATGTTTATATTATTCTTCCTCATAATCACACCTCATACCACTAAAATACACTTTTACCCTGTATACTTATTTTAATTATTTTTAGAATGTAATGCAACTGTTATTACATATAATTCCATATAATAAAACTACTACAAAATACAATCATTTATATTCTGTAGTAGTTTTTTATATTTTATACCAATTAAATAAGAAAAAGACCGCTTAACATTAGTCCTTTGATAAACGATCTTTTTACTCAAATTACTTACTATTCAGTTGTGAATGGTAATAAAGCTATATTTCTAGCTCTCTTAATTGCATCAGTTAATTCTCTCTGATGTTTTGCACATGTTCCAGAAATTCTTCTTGGAAGTATCTTTCCTCTTTCTGTAACATATTTTCTTAATTTATTAATATCTTTATAATCTATAGATTCAGCCTTATCAACACAGAAAGCGCAAACCTTTTTTCTAGATCTTCTCATTCTGTTTCCTGGTCTTTTTCCGTTTTCTTCTCTAGACATTTTTTATTCCTCCTTACCTCAAAATTTTAGAAAGGCATATCTCCATCATCAACAGGAGTCATGTCTTCTTCGAAATTGTCACCGCCAAATGGATCTTTTCCTTTATTTGGTGATGACGAATATCCGTTATTATCATTGTTGCTAAAACCATCTTGTGATGAATTACTATGTTTACTTCCTAAGAATTCAATACCTGCATATGGATCAGCTACAACTTCTGTAACGTATCTCTTTGTTCCATCTTTAGCATCATAACTTCTAGTCTGTATCCTACCAGTAACTCCCATTTGACTTCCTTTGCTCATGTAGTTTGCTACATTTTCAGCCTGTTTACCCCAGATAACTACTGGAATAAAATCAGCTTCTCGCTGATTAGTTTTAGAATTGTATCTATCAACGGCTAATGTTAAGGTTGTTACTGCTGCTCCTGTACCAGGAGTAAACTTAAGTTCTGGATCTTTTGTTAATCTTCCAATTAAAACTACCTTATTCATTTTTTACACCGTCCTATGCCTGTTTAACAATGATATGTCTTATAACACCATCTGTTATTCTGAATATTCTATCTAATTCTTTTGGTAATTCGGCATTTCCAGTAAATTCAATTAAAGTATAATGTCCTTCATTAAACTTCTTGATTTCATAAGCAAGCTTTCTCTTACCCCATGCATCAATGTTATCTACTGTTCCGCCACCATTTTCTATAACACCCTTAAATTTTTCAACGTTTGCTTTAACAGTTTCTTCGTCGAATGATGGGTTTAATATGAATATAGTTTCGTATTTTCTCATCAATTTCACCTCCTCCCCTCGGACTAACGGCTATGCTTTACATAGCAGGGATTACATTAAATCATTATATCATCACTTATATTTCAATGCAAGTATTTGTTAAAATAAAAAAATAGGGAATGTTTCACGTGAAACATTTCCTATTTTTCATCTTTCTTATCTTTATCTATTATAGCTTTTGCATCTTTTTTAAATTTTGCTCTTGGAATCATTACTATCCTACCACACTCAATACATTTTATTTTTATATCAGCACCGACCCTTATAATTTCAAATTTACTATTTCCACACGGATGTTGTTTTTTCATTTGAACTATATCTCCAAGATTAAATTCATCAATCATTCTTATTCTCCTTTCTTTTCGTTATTTATAATCTGTACTTTATTATAAGGTATTTCAATTCCTTTTTCATCTAATTTCATTTTAATTCTTTTTCTAAGTTCCATTTCCATTGAAAGTCTCTTCATAGTAACACTTTTTCCAACAACTCTTATAGTTACCCCAGATGCGCCAAGTGCTGCTACGCCTAAAACTTCAACAGGTTCTTTAATAAATTCTGAATATTCTTGTTGGAAAGTATCTGAAACTTCCTTTATAACTTCAATAGCATTATCAATATCCTCTTCATATGCTATATCAACATCTACTACAAATCTTACATGTTCCTTAGAATGATTTGTTATCTCTGAAATATTACCATTCGGAATCAAATGTAGATCTCCATTAAAATCCAAAATTACTGTTGTTCTTATTCCTATGCTTTTAACTATTCCACTATAATTAGTAATTGTAATATAATCTCCAACTCCAAACTGATTTTCAAATATTATAAAAAATCCATTTATAATATCTTTTATAAGATTTTGTGCTCCAAAACCTAAAGCTACTCCTCCAATACTTGCAAAAGTAAGCGATATGTTTCCAAAAAAATGTGCAATAATAATTGTAATTCCTATAAAATAAACAGAATATTTTAAAATACTTTTTAACATTTCACCAATAGTTTTGGCTTTTTGAGCATTAAGTGATAACATTGCATCACTTTTTACTTGTTTATTTACAAATTCTTTTATTGTTTTATTTCCTATTTTTATAACTAAAAACATTACTATTAAAACTACTGCTATAAATATAACGCCATAAATTATACTGTTAATGACATATTCCATTTCTTTAAGTGATATTATATTTCCTCCAAAATTTAATTCTTCAGGTAATACAATAAGTAAAAAGTTTCTCATAAACACCTCCAAATAATCTTATGTTCACTAATTAATTATATATAAAATATTAAAATTGTAAATTCCAAATTTAAATTTATTTTTACTGAAATTTAATACATTTTATCATATAATTAATACTATAGATTGAGTAGTCACGGAAACTAATTTAGTAATTGTGATTATTTATACAAGTAGTATTTTTAAATAAAAACTTTAGTTTTTATTTAAAAATAGGCATAGCAAACAAACCTACAAATGTAAGTTTAAAAAAATATTCAATTTGATTGAAAGTCTATTTTAATAAATTTAAGATAGAAAATCCAAAGGCTTTAATTCTAGCGTCAAGATGAATATTGATGCTAGCAATCATAGTCATGAAAGAATAACGCTTTTTACCACGTATTTTTAAAGAATGAATTTTATAGTCATTAAGAATACGATTGTTGATTCTTTCGGAACAGGTTCTGGTTTTATAAATTTCTTTATATTGTTTTGAACCACGAGGGATTTTTGTAAATAAACGTAAATCCCATGATGGTTTAGTATATATTACTCGGCCATATGCCGAAGGCGAGCATTGGTCAGTACAAGAACATGATTTAATTTTTTTACATGCTAAAGGACAGCGCCATTTAACTCTTGAACGGCTTTTTTCAAAGCCATTATAAATCATTTCATGGCCGCCTATGCATATTGGAACACCCTTTTCATTAATTGATAAGGATGTAGGATATTTTGAATTTCCTTTATTTTTGGAATTCAAATCAATGAAGGGATTAATGTTCCATTTGGAGCATAATTCATATGTAGGATAGTTATCATTGGCTGAGTCAAGCACATAATTTGATATTTTGAACTGCGGTAACAGTTCTCTAAATTCAGCCAATGCAACTACTCCAGTTATACTATCATGTCTACTTGCTTCTACAAAGCGTAGATATACTGGTAAATATATTTTATATTCAGGGTTATAAGTAGATAGCGCATAAAGAGTATAACCGTAAAACCAACGGTTTTCATGACTATCCCAGCCCCAATTAGCATCAACATCAGAAAGTTTACGGGCACATTTACAATCGTAAATACCATTTTCACGACAGTTACAAACTTTTGAACCATAATAAGATGAATGACAATGAACACATGTGCCATCACCAGCGAGTGTAAGATTCTGTTGTTTTATTAGATTAAGATCAAATGATGGTTTAACAGCAACAAGAGAAAATATGTGTTGAAGCAATTTTTCAGCTCTAAGTGAAAATGAATGGTCTGTTTCAAAAAAATCGCATATTTTTTTCACAGATCCAGATTTTTTATTAGGAAGCTTCTTATTTTGTCCTGGTGATTTTACTTTAGATGGTTTTTTCTTGTAAGGTCGTACAATTTTAAGCCTTTTTCTATCAGATGCTAAGTCAGACATCCAAAGTCTAGATATAAAATCATAATGAGCACCAAGTGATGGTGTTTTACCGGCGGTGCAACCGATGCATATTGCAAGGAATTCATCACAATTTAATTTTTTTACCCAATTTGTAATACTAGTTTCTTTCAGAAAAAGCATTAATGAAAAGGAACGAAATATTTCAGGTTGAAGGGCGGCAGGCCTGCCCGTGTTAGAATAATAAGGCTTCAATATTTCTCCAAGTATATCTAAATCTAAACAATATAGTTTAGAAATAGATGATTCTAATTCTAAAACTCTTTTATAAAAAGTTTGATTAGATGATGAGAAATTTGAAATAATAAATTGCTGATATTCAGCATGAGATGTCCAATTTTTAAGCATAATATAATCCTCCAAAAAAGTATGTTTTTAGGAGGATACCGCAAATTTCTATACATTTGTCAAGGCTTTTATGCAAAAAAGTTGGGGGAATTAAGAAAAAAATAAATTAAGACAAGAGAGTATTCATGGGCAACTAAGAGTTTCCGTGAGAACTCAGATTATCAAAGGAGGAAAGATATTGTTTTATATTATAAAAAGCATTATATTGGGATTTTTCACAGGTTTTATAGCCTCAATTCCTTTAGGACCATCTGGGTTAGAATCAGTAAATAGATCTATCTCTAAAAATTTTCTAGAAGGTTTTAAAGTTTCATTTGGAGCTGTTTTAGCTGATGTAACATACATAATAATTATTAATCTTGGTCTATTCAGCATGTTTTCCCATCATAATCATTTAAACGGACTATTTTGGATATTATGTGGAATACTATTAATAGTTATAACTATCCCCAATACTCGATTTAAGAAAAATAAAGACAGTAATTCAGATACTAAAAATATTTTTTTAACCTATTCAGGTAATGGAATATTAACAGGCTATTTAATTACTTTTTTAAATCCTACAACCCCATCTTTATGGATTGCATTAAGCGGAACATTATTTCAAGTTTGGAAAAGGCACGGACGTTTGTTTTTTCTTTTAGCAACTTCTTCTATGATATTAGGAAGTCTTGCATGGTTTGTTTTGTTAAATATATTAGCAACAAGAGGATTTAAAAAATCTAAATCTAATGGTCCTTCAATTATATCTACTTTATTGAATTACTTCTTGTTTGCTTTAGGAATAGTTTTTATTATATTAGGATTTATAAAGCTTTTATAAAATTTTACATATAATCAATTTCTAATTAATACTTTTTTATAAAATATTTAATATAAACTACATATTATATTTTTAAAATCCCAAATTAATTATTAAATTTGGGGTTTTTATTATAAAAAAAAAAACTAAGCGATAATTATTTAACGTTTAGCTTCTTTTTGAATTTATCTATATTTCTTTGTTTATAGCTTCTTTTAATACACAATTCTCTTCTTCAGAGAGTTCATATCTTGAAATCCCTTTATCAACAGGTTTTGCATAAGTTGTGCTTTCTTCTCTTCCATATATTCCAGTTAAAATAACACCATCATCTTTCTTATCTAATAACGCTATTGAAAAGCTTAAATCACTTCCTACGTTTTCGAATGCTTTATATCGCATTATTGCAATTTTTTGAACACAACTTTTTAATTGATTTTCAATTTTATCGCATCTTTGATCAACTTTATTTGAGAGATTTATTGCATCATCTATTCCATTCATTCTCTCTGTCATCATTTCTTCTAAATTCTTAGCATTAGTTCCTCTCATTAATCTTCTGTATTTGTCTTGTACTGCTCCAATTGTTTTAAATAAAATTATTACTACAATGAATAATAATATAATAATAACACTCATTCCTAAAATTATGTATGGGGTAAGCGTATTTATTGTGTCTAATAATATATTCAAGTTTTTCATTCCTTTCATGTTATTTATCAATGTTTCACGTGAAACATTTTATATATTAATTATATCTAAAATTCTTTGCAGATCATCTTCTGAATAGTATTCTATCTCTATTTTTCCTTTGTTTTTTTTCTTTAATATATTAACTTTAGTACCGAAATAGTCCTGAAGTCTATTCTTTACATCTTTATAATATGGATTGAATTGTTCATTATCTTTATTTTCTTTGTCGCTCTTTTTATTATCAATAATTTTCTTTATAAATTTTTCTGTATCTCTAACAGAAAGTTTTTCATCTATAATTTGCTGTGCTATCTTATACTGCAAATCTTTATCGCTTAAGCTTAACAATACTCTTCCATGTCCTTCTGTTAAAATTCCTTCGATTAAATACTGCTTAACTCTATCATCTAAATTAACTAACCTTATTGTATTAGTTATTGCAGTTCTTGATTTTCCAATTCTTTTACTAAGCTCTTCTTGAGTTAACTTAAAATCATTGATAAGTTTTTTATATGCTTCAGCTTCTTCAATAGGATTTAAATCCTGCCTTTGAATATTTTCTATCAAAGAAATTTCTAAAATATCTTTTTCGTCAATGTTCATTATAACAGCTGGTACTTCTTCTAACTTAGCAAGTTTTGCTGCTCTCCATCTTCTTTCTCCAGCAACAATAATATACATTCCATCTTTATCTTGTCTTAAAATTAAAGGCTGAAGAATACCATGTGTCTTTATTGATTCAGCAAGTTCTGCTATTTTTTCTAAATCAAATGCTTTTCTGGGCTGCTTTACATCACCCTTTATTTTATTTATAGAAATACAAAGCTTACTATCATTACTATTTCCTTTTTGTGGATCATCAGGAATAAGTGCACTTAATCCTTTACCTAATGCCATCTTTTTTTTCATTCTCTCACCCCATTATTGTCTACTTAAAAATTCATCTGCTAAATTTACATAAGCCTCAGCGCCTTTACACTTTTCATCATAAAGCATTATTGGAAGTCCAAAACTTGGTGCTTCAGCAAGTCGTATATTACGAGGTATTTTGGTTTTATAAACTTTATCTTTAAAATATTTTTCAATTTCTTTTAATACTTCATTGCATAAATTTGTTCTATAATCAAACATAGTCACTACTATTCCCTCAACTTTAAGATTTTTATTGAGAGATTTTTTTACAAGCTGAAAAGTATTTATAAGCTGACTTACTCCTTCAAGTGCATAAAATTCACATTGTATTGGAATAAGCACAGAATCAACACATGCTAATGCATTAATTGTTAATACTCCTAATGAAGGAGGACAATCAATAAATACATAATCATATTTATTCTCTAATTTCTGTATTTTGTTTTCTAAAATATGTTCTCTGTGCTCTCTTCCTATTACTTCAACCTCTGCACCTGCAAGATTTATAGTAGATGGAGCTATAGAAAGATTTTGAACTAATTCACTTTTTATAATTACATCATTAAGATCTACATCAGATGTTATTACATCATAAATAGATGATTCAAGTTTGTTTTTATCAATTCCAAGACCACTTGTTGTATTCCCCTGAGGATCCATGTCTATTGTAAGAACTTTATATCCACGCATAGCTAAATACGAACTAATATTTATGTTTGTAGTTGTCTTACCTACTCCACCCTTTTGATTAAAAATACATATTTTTTTCATTTCATAGCTCAGATGAGCATGCCCCCCTTTCTTCTAACTATTATTATATATATTTTTTAGTTCTTTTAAAAGAGCCTTATACTAATAATTATCATATAACTATGAAAAATGTATCAGATATATATACATCTGATACATTTTCTTAATTTTTAGGAATCTTTATTGTTACTTCTATAAAATCATCGTCTTCTTTTGAATCATATTTAGCATCAACTTTTAATTTTTCAAATATCTTTCTTATAGAATTAATATAAAGCTTTCCTGGAATTACACCTTTTATTTTTCGTTTTTTCTCTTTAGCTGTTTTCTCTTTTCCTAAATATTTTTTTATAAGCTTTTCCGATTCTTTTACATTAAGTTTATTCTTAATAATAAGATTTACTATTTTTGTCTGAAGTTTATAATCAGTTACAGATAATAATGCTCTTGCATGTCTTTCTGTAAGACTATTCTGAAGACATAAATCACGAACATCTTCACTTAATTTTAGAAGTCTTAATTTGTTAGCAATTGTAGACTGTTTTTTGCCCATTTTTTTTGCTATTTCATCTTGTGTAAATTTATAATCTTGAATTAAATTAAAATACGCTTGTGCCTCTTCAATATAATTTAAATCTTGTCTTTGAAGATTTTCAAGAAGAGCTATCTGAGCTGATTCACAATCAGTTATCTCTATGATATTGCATGGAACTGAAGATAAACCTGCTATTTTAGCAGCACGAAATCTTCTTTCACCAGCAACTATTTCAAAAGTGTCACCTATTCTTCTAACAGTAATTGGCTGAACTATACCATGTTCTTTTATAGATTCTGAAAGTTCTTTTAAAGCATCCTCATCAAATACTCTTCTAGGCTGATATACATTTGGAACTATTTTATCAATATTAACATTAATTATTTGATTATTCATCTTTACTGACCATCCCTCGTTACTACTTATTAATTCTTATCTTATAGGCTTTTTAGATGCTGTTCCTGCCTTTCTTGGATAAACCTTAGGACATAATTTAATTTTTTTAACAACTACAAGATTATGTTTTAAATCTGTATCCTCAATTTTAACTTCCTCTACTTTTATAAGCTTGCCTCCAAGTAAATCAAATGCCTTTTTACTTTCAGTTATCTCATCATCTACAGAAGGACCTTTTAGTGCAATAAAATTTCCATTAAGTTTTACATAAGGTAAACAGAATTCAGATAACACAGACATATTAGCTACCGCTCTTGATGTAGCAATATCAAATTTTTCTCTTAAATTTATATCTCTGCCGCCATCTTCAGCCCTTTTATGTATTGTCTTAATATTTTTAAGTTTAAGATTATCAATAACAATATCTAAAAACTTAATTCTTTTATTAAGTGAGTCTAATAATGTAACATCAACATCATCTCTCATGATAGCAATAGGAATTCCAGGAAAACCAGCTCCTGTTCCAACATCTATTATAGTTTTTGCTTCCTTAAATTCATTTTGAGAAAATGCTTTTATAGAATCAATAAAATGTTTTTTTATTATTCCTTCATCGTCTATTATGGCTGTAAGATTAACTTTTTCATTCCACTCTTTCAAAAGTTCCTTGTATTTCATAAACTTATCATACTTTTCACGATCAAAATCCATTCCTACATCATTTGCTGCCTTAGTCATTAAATCAAAATAATCCATATTCCCTCCAAATTATTGTCTATTTTTATTATACTGATGTTCAAGATAAATAAGAAGAACAGATATATCAGCTGGAGAAACACCTGATATACGAGATGCCTGCCCTATACTTATAGGCTTTATGCTAGTAAGCTTTTGCTTTGCTTCTATTCTAAGTCCATTTACATCTTCATAATCAATATCTTTTGGAATCATCTTTTTCTCAAATTTTCTAAACTGAGCAATCTGCTCAAGCTGACTTTGTATATAACCATCATATTTAGCAAGTATATTAATTTCATCGCCAATATAATCTGGCATATCAGGTCTATCTTTATCAAGCTGTGTCAAATTAAAATAGTCAAGTTCAGGTCTTTTTATTAATTCATAAAATTTTATAGGTTTTTTAAGTTGAGTTGAACCTATGTTCTCTAAGAATTCATTTACTTCACTTTTATTTGTAATTTGAAGATTTTTAACTCTATCTAATTCTTTTTCAAGCATTTCTTTTTTATTAAGGAATTTCTGATATCTCTCTTCTGAAACAAGTCCTATATTATGTCCAATCTCAGTTAATCTAAAATCAGCGTTGTCCTGTCTTAATATTAACCTATATTCTGCTCTTGATGTCATCATTCTATATGGTTCATTAGTACCTTTTGTAACTAAATCGTCAATTAGTACACCTATATATGCATCAGAACGAGTAAGTATAAGAGGCTGCTTTTCTTTAACTTTTAAAGCTGCATTGATACCAGCAATTATTCCCTGAGCACCAGCTTCTTCATATCCAGAACTTCCATTTATTTGTCCTGCACCAAACAAGCCATCAATATCTTTAAATTCAAGTGAAGGTTTAAGTTCTGTAGGATCTATGCAATCATATTCAATTGCATATGCAGTTCTCATCATATGAACATTCTCAAGTCCAGGTAATGTTCTTAACATTTTAATCTGAACTTCCTCAGGTAAAGAAGAAGAAAATCCACCAACATACATCTCTAAAGTATTTTCTCCTTCAGGTTCAATAAATATCTGGTGTCTATCTTTATCTGGGAATCTCATAACTTTATCTTCAACTGAAGGGCAGTATCTTGGTCCTACTCCCTTTATGCTTCCATTATATATTGGAGATCTTCCTATATTCTCATGAATTATTCTATGTGTTTCTCCTGTTGTATATGTGAGGTAACATGGTATCTGATCTCTATCAATATTACCGCTCATAAATGAAAATGGTATTATTTTTTTATCTCCATTTTGAATCTCCATTTTAGAAAAATCTATAGTCCTTTTATTTACTCTCGCTGGAGTACCGGTTTTAAATCTTCTAAGTTTGATTCCTAAATCTAGTAAAGATTGCGACAAATCATCTGCAGGAAATAATCCATTAGGACCACCACTATATGATATTTCTCCTATTATTATCTTTCCTTTTAAATAAGTACCAGTCGCTAAAATTACAGCTTTACAATTAAACATTGCACCGTTTTTTGTAATTATACCAGTTATTTTTTTATCATTTGTTTTTAATGCTGTTACTTCTACTTGCTTAATGTCTAGATTTTCCTGATTCTCAAGGACTTCTTTCATTCTAAACTGATACTTTTTCTTATCAGCCTGTGCTCTTAAAGAATGAACAGCAGGACCTTTAGATGTATTTAACATTCTTGATTGAATAAATGTGTGATCGATATTTACACCCATTTCTCCACCTAACGCATCTATTTCTCTTACAAGATGACCTTTTGCAGTTCCTCCTATATTAGGATTACAAGGCATTAATGCTATTGAATCAAGGTTTATTGTACATACAAGTGTTTTTAAACCAAGTCTTGCTGAAGCTAATGCTGCTTCACATCCTGCATGACCTGCTCCAATAACTACAACATCATAATCCCCAGCTTCATAATTTATTGCCATTATTTTTTCCCTACTTTCCTACGCAAAATTCACTAAATATTTTATTTAATAGATCTTCTTCAAGTTCATCACCAGTAATCTCTCCAAGTGATTTCATTGCAGCAGTAATATATATAGATATTAAATCAAGATACTCATTATTCTCAAGTTTTTCTAGTGCTTTTCTACAGTTCTCATCTGTCCTAAATAAAGCTTCCTTATGTCTTGTATTTGATATAATAAGACTTTCAGAATTTATTTCACCTTTAAAAAATAATTCTTTTATATATTGTTTTAAATTATCAACACCAAATCCTGTCTTAGCAGAAATTTCAATAGTTTTTCCGAGTTTCTTAATATCATCATCAGATATCTTTCTGTCAAGATCGCATTTATTTAAAAGTGTGATATGCTTCTTATTTTTTATTTTTTCAATTATATCAATATCTTCATCTCGTAAAATATCAGAAGAATCTAAAAGATGTATTACAAAATCAGCATTCTCTATTTTTTGAATAGAGATTTCAACACCAATTTTTTCAACCTTATCTTCAGTATCTCTGATACCTGCGGTATCAGTAATTTTTATTGGAATTCCATCAAAATTAAGATATTCCTCAATAACATCTCTTGTGGTTCCAGGAACATCTGTAACAATAGCTCTTTTTTCTTTTAAAAGCGTATTCATAAGTGATGATTTTCCAACATTAGGTCTTCCAACAAGAACTACATTAAGACCATCTCTTAATATTTTTCCTTCTTCTGCACTATTTAAAAGTTCTTCAACTCTCTTTATTGTTTTTGTTATGCCTTCTTTTATATTAGATATCATTTTATCATCAACTATATCTTCATCATCTTCTGTAAAATCAACTGCATACTCAATAAGCGCAAGAACATTTAAAAGATACTTTCTAAGTTTATGTATTTCTTTTGATAAAGCCCCTCTACTTTGCATAGATGCAGACTTCATTGCAAGCTCAGTTTTAGCTGTTATTATATCCATAACAGCCTCTGCTTCACTTAAATCTATTTTCCCATTTAGAAAGGCTCTTTTAGTAAATTCTCCTGGTTCTGCCATTCTGGCACCACATAAAACTATTTCATTTATAACTCTGTTGGTTGCTACAAGTCCACCATGACAATTTACTTCAACAACATTTTCTCCTGTATAACTATTAGGACCTTTCATAAAACTTACTATAACATCATCAATAATTTCTTTATTTTTAGAATTAATAATGTTTCCATATTTCATTGTATAAGTTTTAAACGCATCTATATTAAATTTATTTTTGGGAACAAATATTTTTTTAAGTATTTCTAAAACTTTGTCACCAGAAATTCTAATTATCGATATTCCGCCTTCCCCTATCGGTGTAGCTACTGCTACTATGGTATCAAATTCTTTCATAATTTATGCCTCCACAGAATAGACCTTATTTTAAAACTAATATCAATTTTACATAACTATACTGAATTAGTCAAAAAAAACTTATATATATTTTAAGGAAATAAAAAAAGCCTTTACGGCTTTTTTTTATTTCCTTAAATCAATTACTACTCTTCTATAAGGTTCATTTCCTTGACTATATGTACAAACAGAATCATTATCTGAAAGAGCAGAATGAATTATTCTTCTTTCGTACGCATTCATAGGTTCGAGTTTAATAGTTTTTTTTAACGTTAAAACTTTATGTGCAGTCTTAACTGCAAGATTTTTTAAAGTAACTTCTCGCTTATTCCTATAATTCTCTGTATCTAGTATCACTTTCTTATGTGGAATATCATGACATTTATTAGCGACTATCGAAACAAGATATTGAAGAGAATCTAATGTTTCTCCTCTGTAACCTATTATTATACCCATGTTTTCTCCAGATAATACAACATTTAGTATATTATCTTTTTCAGTTATTAATACATCAGATTTGATATCCATAGCTTTTAAAACTTTAGTTAAAAAATCTTTTACTGCATTAATATAATCATATTTTAGAGAAACTCGTATTTTAACAGGTCTTACTCCGATCACATTGAAAATACCCTTAGAACCATGATCGATCACATCTATGTTAACATATTCTTTCTCTGTCTTTAGTTCTTCAAGCGCTTTTTCTATAGCTTCATCGATAGTTTTTCCCTCTGTTTCAACATATTCCATCATAAATCACCCCTCTATAAATAAGTACAATTTATTTTTTATTTTTTTTCTTTGTACTTGCTAAATTTTTAGGCTTATCAGAAGTCATCTCAAACTTTTTAGGTTTTGCTTTTTCGTATTCACTAACCTGCTTATCAATTTCTTTCTGCTCTTTCATTGCTGGTTTGTAATTTAAAAAATATGTTTGAACTAACTGGATTACATTACCGATTATCCAGTATAAAACTAATATCGATTTGAAATTAAGTGCCATTACTCCCATTACAACTGACATTATTACATTAGTCATTCCCATGTTCATAGAAGGCTGACCTTCTGCTTGAGATGGCTGAGATTTTGTCATAAGATATGATGGGAAATAAGTAGATAAAGCTGCAATTACTGGTAATATAAACCACTGATCTGCAGAACCTAAGTCTTTTATCCACAAAAATGATGCTCCATTAATTCCATCTATTCTAAAGAATACATAATATAAAGCCATCAATATAGGAAATGGAAGAAGCATAGGCAAACATCCACCTGTTAAACTTACATTATTGTCTTTATAAAGTTTCATTGTTTCTTCTTGTAATTTCTGTGGATTATCTGAATATTTTTCTTTTATTTTTACAAGTTGTGGCTGAATTTTTTGCATTCCTTTAGTAGAATTTGCTGATTTAATATAAAATGGCAATATTATAATTCTTACAATCAAAGTAAATACAAATATCGCCAATACATATGATGCTCCAATATCAGAAACTCCAAATTCTTGAATCATTGAATGAAGAGATTCAAATATTTGAGCCATAAAATCTATTATTTTATTAAACACTAATATATATCCTCCTAAATTACTTTACGGGGTCATAGCCACCTTTGCATAAAGGATTACACCTTAATATTCTATATATGGCCATAAATCCACCTTTTAATGCACCATACTTTTCTATAGCATCCAATGCATATTGAGAACATGTAGGTACAAATCTACAACATGGCTGTTTTGATGGTGAAATATTTCTTCTATATAATTTAATTAGACTCAATAATATTTTCTTCATTTTTATATAAGCCTGCCTTTTTAAGTAAGGAAATCATAGCTTTTTCAACATCTGAATATTTCTTCATCTTTATTGAATTTCTAGCTATAAATACAAAATCATATCCTTTTGAAATATTATTATAATTTAATCTAAAACTTTCATTTATAAGTCTTTTAGACCTGCTTCTAACAACGCTATTACCTACTTTTTTACTAACTGAAACTCCTATCTTACTAAATGTTTCAGCATTTCTTACGTTGTTTTTGTTTCTAACTACATACATAACTAAAAGTCCATTAGCAAAAGATCTTCCTTTTCTATATATAAATGAAAATTGATAGTTTTTTTTAACTCTGTAAATCATAAAGATATCATTCTCCTTTTTTTCTGCATTTGCAGAAAAAAGGCCACAAATGCGGCCCTTAAGCTGTCAATTTTTTTCTTCCTTTTTGTCTTCTGCTCTTAAGAATGTTTCTTCCTGATTTAGTACTCATTCTTTTTCTGAATCCATGTTCCTTCTTAGTCTGCTTCTTTTTTGGCTGGTAAGTCATGAACATATATATACACCTCCTTAAAGACGTTATTTTATAATATTAAAAATATATTTTAGCATTTTAATTTTTACTTTTCTATTATATCTGCATACGCATATTATGTCAAGAAAAAAGCTATTAAAAAAGCTATTATTATAGTAGCTTTTTTTATCATGTTGTATTTAAGCAAATTATATTAAAATTTATATTTGTGCATAAATTATAAACAGAAATAAGTTTTTGTGGATAACTTCTTGAATATATAAGTTTACTTATGTTATTATAATAACAAGATGTGAATAATTTTAAAAGTTATCAACAGCTGTTGATAAGTCTGTTGATAACTTGTTTTTATTTTCTTTATAATTTTTTATAAATGGCTTTATATAAGCCTTTTCTTTGTCGATAAGATTTTTTTTATTTTTGTTAATTATTTTTATTTTTTGCAATTTGTATACATAATTATAAACATGTGAATAACTTTATTAACAATAAAAAATCTTTTTTATTTTATATTATATTTTGTTATTATTTTGTGAATAACATCTAAAAACTATAATATTGGAGGATTAGAACATGAATATTGACCTAAAAGAATTATGGTCAAAAACTTTAGACATATTGAAATTAGAA